>NZ_JCAMRN010000040.1:0-29895 GCF_059620965.1 Geobacter sp. PheSNFMC | reverse complement strand
CATCCCCCCACATAGAACATTTCTCCCAGCGACCCGCTGTAATCCAAACTCATTAACCCACCACAAGTATACGCCCCGACTATCCCTGCGCGCACGAGCGCAGTCAAGTCAGGAAAATCCTGATGCAACAGGGGATTCTGGGGAGAGGACACAAAAAAGGGGGAACCGGTACACCGGCTCCCCCTGTGGCGCGTTATGAAGTCAGGATCAGCGGGAGGATTGGCCGCGGATGTGGAAGCCTTCCATCTCGGTTTCCAGCACTTTTACCTGGCGGCTGAGGGTGATGGCCGCTTCTTCCATGACCCGCGAGACTTCGAGGCTCATGGTTGCCGACTTCTGGATCTCTTCCATGGACCGGACGATCTGCTCGCTGCCCCGGAACTGTTCTTCGCTGGCGTTGCGGAACTGGCCGATCATGTCGGTGATGTTTTCGGTGGAGCGGGCGATGATGTTTCCCGTGGCGCTCTGCTCGCGGGTGGAGTTGCGGACCTGGGCGGTGGCGTCGCGCATCCGCTCCACCGCGGTCATGATGAGGTCGCCGCCGGCGCCCTGCTCGCTGGTGGCGCTGGCGATCTGGCCGGTCATGTCGGTGACCCGGTTGATGGCGTCGCGGATGATCTTGCTGCCGGTGGCCTGCTCAACGGTGGCGCGGGCGATTTCGGCCACCCGCGAGGAGGCTTCGCGGGCCCGCATGACGATTTTGCCCAGGGCCTCGTCGGCGTTGGCGGAGAGGCGCTCTTCGTCGGCAATGCTCTTGTCGGCCCGGCTGATGGCTTCCACGGCGCGCCGGGTTTCGCTCTGGACCCCCATGATGACCTCGGCGATCTCCCGGGTGGAGGTGCGGGTCCGGTCGGACAGGTCCGTGATCTCGCCGGCCACCACGGCGAAGCCGCGGCCGTGTTCGCCGGCCTGGGCCGCGATGATGGCGGCGTTGAGGGAAAGGAGGTTGGTCTGCTCGGCGATTTCGTCGATAACGGAGATGATGCCGCCGATGTCTTCCACCTTGCGGGACAGGACGTCGATGACCTCGGTGGTGATGCGCGAGGAGCGCTGAATGGCCACAATGCCGGCGATAGCGTCCTCCACGGCGCGCTTGCCCCGCTCGGCCTCGCGCTCCACGTCTTCGGAAAGGGCGGCTGTTTCGCGGGCGTTCACTTCGACCTGGCCGATGGCCGTGTCCATCTGGGCCACGGAGGAGGCGGTGGTGGTGGAGATTTCCATCAGGCTCTGGACGCTGCCGTCGATCTGCTTGATGGATGCGGCCATCTGGATGACCGAGGAGCTTACTTCGTCCACCAGGCGCGAGAGGCTGTCGGCGTTGATGGCCACTTCTTCGACGCTGGCGGTCATTTCCAGGATCGAGGATGAGGTGTCGGCCGCGCTGAGGGAGAGGTTGGCGACGCCGTCGGCCACTTCGCGGATGGAGGCGTTGATCTCGGAGATGGCCGAGGAGGCGGCGTTGACGCCCTTGGCCTGGATCTCTTCGCCTTCGGTTACCTTGCCGGCCGCGACGGCGATCTTGTCGGACAGGGCGTGCAGCTCGCCCACGGCCTTGCGGACCGAGGTGAGCATGCCCGAGAGCCGGTCGGCCATGGTGTTGAAGTCGTCGCCCAGGGTGCCGAGCTCGTCGCGGGAGTCCACCGGCACGGCGGCGGTCAGGTCGCCCCGGGCGCCGCTCTGGAGTGCCGCGGCCACGCGCTTGACCCGGCCAACGATCATGCGGGTGAAGAGAAGCCCCAGGCCAATGGCTGCGGCAACGGCCATGAGGATGACCGTGATGAAGGTGTAGCGGGTGGACTGGCGGATGGTATCGGTGGCCTTGAGCCCGGCGTAGGTCTGGGATTCGAGGTAGTCGGCCAGGTCGTCGATGTCGAGCTTGGCGTTCTCGCTGGTGTCGCGGATGGTTTCCAGGGCGAGCCGGTTCAGGGTTTCATCGGCCAGGGCATCCTTGGCGGCCTGGTCCACCACGCCGCTTCGCAGTCCCTTCAGCAGACGCTGCTTGTGGGCGATGAGCTGGTCCGCTGCCTTTTCGAATTCGCCCCAACTTGCCAGGACGGCGGCTGCGTAGTTCGCGACGGGGCTGCCGGCCGGAGCCGGGGGGATGCCCAGGGCGGGGTCGCCGTTGAGCAGGGCGTTCGAGTATTTTTTGAACAGCTCGTTCTTGGCGCGATAGTTGTTGACGTGTTCTTCGAATTCGTCCGGGTCGGTCCTGACCATGGCGGCCTCGACCAGGTTGACCCGGCACGCCTTCTGGCTCAGTTGCATGTTGAGGACCGCTTTTTCCTGGAGGGCGCGGCCCCGGAGCATGGTTTTCACCTGCGTTACCACGCTGTCGACCCGCCAGATGCCGAAGATGCCGGTGACGGCCACGATCAGGGCCATGGCGCTGAATGCGAGGATGTGCTTCGCCCGAAGCCGCGCATTTCTGAATGACAGTGACATGCTAATGGTTCCTCCCGCTGGAACGCATCAAAGGATTCATATGGAACGTATCGGCCGTAACCCGGTTTGTCTTGATGTTTTTTCGTAAAAGCGGACTGTGTGCCGTATACGGGATGGGCGCGGCGGCGGTTGCGCTCCCGCCCGGGTTTCATTTCAAGCGAATAGGGGTACACTGATACCAGTGCCGCGAGCCCGGACATTCGCACTCTCTGAAGGAGGAACAGTCATGAAAAAACACACGATTGCCATTGCCGCCTTTGCGCTCTGCACTCTGCCCGCCGTGGCGGGCGCCACTCCGGCCCGGCCGGGAGGGTACGTCTCGGGCTTCTTCGGGGTAAGCGCCGCCTTGGATGCCGATGTGACGAGTATCGACAATCAGTTCGGCGACGTTTTCAACGACCGGGTGGAGTATGACCCGAACATCTACGTGGGCGGTACCGGCGGGTACGATTTCGGCCACTTCCGGCTGGAGGGGGAACTCTCGTACAAGCATGCGGAGATCAGTTCGATCACCGACGATACCGGCTTCCGGTTCCGGGGGGTGGACGGCAACCTCGGCGCCCTGGCGTTCATGGCCAACGCCTTTGTGGATCTGCACAACAATACGCCGGTCACCCCCTACTTCGGGGGAGGCATCGGCTTTGCCGTTCTGAGCCTGAGCGACACGTACGGCAGCGACGCCTCGGGCCGGCTGCTCCTCTACCCGGAGGACGACACCACGGTGTTCGCCTACCAGGCGGGCGGCGGCGTGGAGATCGCCATCAATCCGAGCCTGTCCCTTGACCTGGGATACCGCTACTTCGGCACCACCAAGGGAACCTTCGACTCGGACTGGATCACCACGACCAAACTGAAGTACGAGAGCCACAACGGCATGGTGGGGTTCCGGGTCAAGTTCTGAGCCGGGGCACCCGTTTCTTTTTGCCCGTTGTTGTGCTACACATCATCCCGTGCTGATCGGTGCAGCGGCCCGTGACCGGGGCGATTTCGAGCGGATGGTGTGCGGATGACGGAAGAGCGGAGCAGGGGAGTGGTGAGGGACGGGCTGGGCGCGGCCTGGCCCATCTGTCTGGGGTATGCCCCCATCGGGCTGGCCCTGGGGGTGCTGGCCCAGAAGGCGGGGCTCGGCCCCCTGGATACGGGGATCATGTCGGTGCTGGTGTTTGCCGGCGGCTCCCAGTTCATCGCGGTGGCCATGATCAAATCAGGGGCAGCACTGGGTGCCATCGTGGCCACCACGTTCATGGTGAACCTGCGGCATGCCCTCATGACGTCGGCCCTGGCGGTGCCGCTCCAGGGGGTGAGCCGCCGGTTCCTGGCCCTGTTCGCCTATGGCGTGACCGACGAGAGCTTTGCCGTGAACATGGCCCGGTTCCGGGCCGGCGGGTGGGACCGGTGGCGGGCCCTGGTGGTGAACCAGACGGCCAACCTGACCTGGATCCTGAGCACCATTGCCGGGGCCTATGCCGGGGAGTTCGTTCCCGCCGGGGCCCTGGGCATCGACTACGCCCTCACCGCCATGTTCATCTGCCTGCTGATCTTCCAGCTCCGGAGCCGGTTCTACGCCATCGTGGCCGCGTTCTCGGGGCTGGTGGCCACGGCCCTCTACGTGACGATCCCCGGCAACTCCCACATCGTGATCGCCGCCGTCACCGCCGCCACGGTGGGCTACGCCGTGCGCCGCAACCGGGCTGCCAGGGGGGTGGTCTGATGGATTTCCGGACCTACCTGGCCGTTGTCGCGGGCATGGCGCTCGCCACCTATCTTCCCCGCATGATTCCCCTCGTTCTCCTCTCCAACCGGCAGATACCGCCCTGGCTGGCCGACTGGCTGGACCTCATCCCGGCAGCCATCCTCGGCGCCCTGCTGGCCCCGGGCCTCCTGGCGGGCGAAAGCCGCGCGCTGGAGCTGGGGCGGCCGGAACTGATCGCCGCGCTCCCCACCGTTGCGGTGGCGCTGAAAACCCGCTCCCTGGGCCTCACCGTGGTGGTGGGGATGCTCTGTTACTGGTTGATCGGAAAGATTGTCTGACGGACGGGGGGCTCAGCGCCCCCTGTTGCCGAAGATGAGTTTTGCCGCGTCGTAGGTGTAGAGGACGAGCCCCGTCCAGATCAGGGCGAAGCTTGCCAGGTGGGTGGGGGTGAAGGTCTCGCCAAAGGCGAAGACCGCCAGCACGAAGTGGAGCGTGGGCACCACGTATTGCATCAGCCCCACCGTGGCGAGGCGCAGCCGCTTGGTGGCCGCCGCGAACCAGATCAGGGGGGTGGAGGTGAGGACCCCGGCGCAGGCGAGCAGGACGGTGATGTGGGTGGGCCCGGAGACGAAGGCGCTCTTTCCCTGGTACGCCAGCCAGCCGAGATAGCAGAGGGCGAGCGGGAAGAGGAGCAGGGTCTCCACGGTGAGCCCGGCCAGGGAGTCAACGGGCGCCTTTTTGCGCAGCAGGCCGTAGAGGCCGAAGGAGAGGCCCAGGGACAGGGCGATCCAGGGGAACTCCCCGTGCCGGAGCGTGAGGATCGCCACCCCGGCTGCGGCCAGGATGAAGCTCGCCTTCTGCTTGGGGCTGAGCCGCTCGTGCAGGAAGACCACCCCCAGGAAGGCCGACACCAGAGGGTTGATGAAGTAACCGAGGCTCGACTGGAGCACCTTGCCCGCGCCCACGGCATAGATGAAGACCAGCCAGTTGACGGCGATCAGGAGCGTGGTGGCGCAGAGGGTCATCAGGGTGCGGGGCTGGCTGAAGGCGGCCCGGACCCCGTCCCACCGGCGGGCCACGGTCAGCATCACGGCCAGCGTCGCCACTGACCAGGCGATCCGGTGGGACAGGACCTCCAGTGGGGTCACGCCGGCCAGGGCCTTGAAGTAGATGGGAAAGAACCCCCAGAGGAGGTAGGCGGCGAGGCCGAAGATCACTCCGGTGCGGGCCTCCCGCGTCGCCTGGTCCGGCGGATTGCTCATTGATGCCTCCTGGCCGGGTGTGTGGGGCGGCGAAAGAACCAGTTCCTTCATTGGCCGCCCCCATGATACACGAGGCGGATGCCCCCATGAAAGCCCGAAGAGGGCTTCCGTGCCCCGGCCGCCGCGGCTGCCGGGCCGTGGGTGGCCGGCACGATGGCCACCAGGGCGTCCCGGTGCCCCTCCAGTACCGCCTTGCCGCCGTGGGTAAAGCAGAACATGTCGCCGGCGCCCAGGAAGCGGTCCCGGTCGTCCCCCTCCTGGGTGAGCCAGATGATCCCCTCCTTGCAGCAGAGCACCAGCCCCTGCGGGTTCCCCTCGATGGCAACCGTTTCGTTCTTCGGCAGACGCAGTTCCATGACCCGTTCTCCCCTCCGCCGCCGTTCCGGTACGGGCGGACTGTAATGGTCGCAGTATCGCCGATCCCAAACAAGAATAACAGTTGCACAATTTGAAAATTGTTACCGGTACAGAGTGGGGCAATGGACAACTGTACTGTTGAAAAAAGACGTAAACTGTTCCGGGAACGGACTTGACTTTCTAGACGACCGGTCTAATAATTCCTCCCATGGACAAGAACGAAACGCGCGCCACGATCATCCGCATCGGCACCGACCTCATCTCCCGCCAGGGATTCAACGCCACCGGCATCGACGCAGTGCTGAAGGAGGCAGGGGTCCCCAAGGGGTCCTTCTACCACTATTTCAGGAGCAAGGAGGAGTTCGGCCTGGCCGTGATCGATCATTTTGCCGAGCGCTACGATCAGCGGCTCGACACCTTCCTGAACGACGATGAGGTGACGCCGCTGAACCGCGTCCGCAACTATCTGGAGAGCGGTCTGGCGCGACTGGAGCAGAACCGGTGCAGCAAGGGGTGCCTCATCGGCAACCTGGGCCAGGAACTGGCCGACCAGCACGAGCGGTTCCGGGTCCGGCTCGACGGGATCTTCCGTTCCTGGAAGGAGCGTTTCGCCGTCTGCCTGCGGGAGGCCCAGCGGGCAGGGGAGCTGGCCCCGGAGCTCGATGCCGGGGTGGCGGCGGGGTTCATCCTCTCGGGCCTGGAGGGGGCGATCCTGCGGGCCAAGGTGATGAAGTCGCCCCAGCCGCTGCGGGATTTCATCGAAATTCTCTTCGCCTCGGTGCTGCGCCGGCAGGCGTGACAGCGGTTCCGGGCGGCTAGACGATCGGTCTAGCGGTTTCACGCCCCGTCGTCCGGCGGGGCGCATGGATTCGGAATGCGAGCCGTAGGGGTTATGTGCGGTACGTTCTAACTCTCAGGAGGGATCAGATGACGGATACGACGACGCAGTTCAAGGCGCTGGTAGTGGAGAAGACGGCCGACAAGCAGTTCGTGCGGGAGGTGCGGCAACGGAGCATCGACGACCTGCCGGCCGGTGACCTGGTGGTGCGGGTCCACTACTCGTCCCTCAACTATAAGGATGCCCTCTCGGCCACGGGCCACCCCGGCGTGACCCGGCAGTTCCCCCACACGCCGGGCATCGACGCGGCAGGTGAGGTGGTTGCCTGCGACAGCGGCGCCTTTGCGCCGGGGGACCGGGTCATCGTCACCGGCTACGACCTGGGGATGGAGACCGACGGAGGTTTCGGCCAGTACATCCGCATCCCCTCGGCCTGGGCGGTGCCGCTGCCGGAGGGGCTCTCCCTGCGCGAGAGCATGGCCCTGGGCACCGCCGGCCTCACGGCGGCCCTGTCGGTGCTCGGGCTGGAGCGGGCCGGGGTGACGCCCGACCGGGGCGAGATCCTCGTCACCGGCGCCACCGGCGGGGTGGGGAGCATCGCGGTCGCCATCCTCGCCGCTGCCGGCTACCGGGTGACGGCCTCCACGGGCAAGGAGTTCGAGGAGGAGTACCTCCGGGAACTGGGCGCCACTGAGGTGATCGGCCGCGAGGAACTGGCCGCCGGGGCGGAAAAGGCGCTTCTGGCCGAGCGGTGGGCCGGCGCGGTGGACGTGGTGGGCGGCCCGACCCTGGCGGCGGTGCTCAAAAGCGTGAAATACGGGGGCGTCGTCACCTGCTGCGGGCTCGTGGGGTCGCCGGATCTGCCGGTGAACGTCTATCCGTTCATCCTGCGGGGGGTGAGCCTGCTCGGCATCGATTCGGTCCAGGCGTCGCCCGGGATCCGCCGGGAGATCTGGCAGCGCCTGGCCGGAGCCTGGAAGCCCGCCGGCCTGGCCGGGATGGTGACCGAGTGCTCCCTGCAGGGGCTCGAAGTCATGATCCAGGCGATTCTCCACGGGGGGGTCACGGGACGCGTCGTGGTCAACCTGCTGGAAAGCTGAGACAGGTAGCCTGAATCCTGGCCGCGGGCACCCCGCGTCGCTCCGCGTGCCTCTCGCACTGCCGCTGTACGGCTCACTTCGCTACCGGCCTGAAACTCACCCTGGCGGGTTCAGACAATCAGGCCGGTTGCCGCTCCATTTCGCCTACAGCGGCTGGCGCTCGGGCACAGTCGCTCCGTCGGTGCGCCCGCTGCCAGGATTCAGGAGTTAAGAACATATTCATACAGGGAGGAACCATGAACATCGTCACACTGCTGGGTAGCCCGCGCGCCAGGGGGATCAGCGCCGCCATCGCCGCCCGCTTCACCGAAACCGCGGCCGAACTGGGCGCACAAACCCGGTCCTTCGAGCTGAACCGGCTCACCTACCGGGGGTGCCAGGGGTGCTACGCCTGCAAGAAGACCCTGGACCACTGCGTGCTCAAGGACGATCTGGCCCAGGTGCTGGATGCGGTGCGCGACGCCGACGTGGTGGTGCTGGCCTCGCCGGTCTACTACGGCGACGTGACCGCCCAGCTCAAGGGGTTCATCGACCGGACCTTTTCGTACCTCAAGCCCGATTACCTCTCCAACCCGCAGCCGAGCCGGCTTTCGCCCAAAAAGCTCGTGTTCGTCCTCACCCAGGGGCACCCGGACGAGGGGATGTTCGCCGACATCTTTCCCCGCTACGAGGGGTTTCTCACGTGGATGGGCTTCGTCGATGCCCGCCTGATCCGGGCCTGCGGCTTCGGCCCGTCCACCGTGGACAAGGTGCCCGAGCAGTACCTGCAGGAGGCGGAGCAGGCGGCGCGGGAGATCGTCGGGCAGGGGAGGTGACAGTCATGGTCAGTGCGGCAACCGGCATCGCCATGCGTTCCCCGGCCCCGGCCCGGTAGCGGCCCGTCATGGAATCGAGGGAACACCGGGCAGGCAGGCTCCTGCTGATCGCCTGCACCATCAGTTTCGTCTGCTTTTTCGGCTCCTACATGCGGATTCCCATCGTCCCCCTCTTTGCCACGTCCATGGGGGCCGATGCCGCCCAGGTGGGGCTGATCAACAGCGCGTTCATGCTCATGGCAGGGGCGCTCTCCATCCCGTCGGGCCTCGTCTCCGACCGGCTGGGGCGCCGCATTCCGCTCCTGGGCGGGCTGCTCCTGCTGGCGGGCTCGTCGTTCCTCCTCTACTGGAGCAACAGCCCCCTGCAGATGGCGGGGGTTTACCTCCTCTTCGGCATCGGGCTGTCGGCCTTCTCGCCCACCCTCATGTCGTACGTGGCGGACGTCACCCCGCCCGAGGTGCTGGGGCAGGCCTACGGCTGGTACACCATGGCCCTCTACGGCGGCATGACCCTGGGCCCCGCCGCCGGGGGCTTCCTCGGCACGGCCCTGGGGCTGCGGCCCGTGTTCCTGGTCTCCGGCGGGCTGATCCTCGCCATGTTCGCGGTGGCGCTCTTCCTCCTGCCCGCGACCCCCAGGGCCGCTTCCGGCGCCGCTCCGCACCGGGCGATCCTGCCGACGCTCAGGGGGCTCATGGGGAACCGCCGCCTCCTGGCCTGCCTGGCGGCCACCATGGGCACCTGCTTCGGCTTCGGCATGTTCGTCACCTTCATGCCCCTCTACATCCGGAGTCAGGGGATGCATTCGGGGCACGTGGGGTTCGTCTTCGCGGCCCAGTCCCTGGCCAATGCCGTCTCGCGCCTGCCGTCCGGGAAGCTGAGCGACCGGGTGGCCGACCGCAGCCGCCTGGTGGCCGGGGGGCTCGCCGTGTTCGCCGTGGCCCTGGCCGGCTTCGGCTTCTGCCGGTCCGTGGTGCCGCTCATGGGAGTCGCGGCGCTGATGGGGATGAGCATGGGGATCGCCTTCACCGCCGTCTCAGCCCTGATCGCCGACGTGGTGCCCCGGGAGCAGCGGGGGCTCGCCATGGGGTGTTATAATACCTGTGTCTATGCGGGGATGATGCTCTGCGCGGCCGGCATGGGGCCGGTCATCAGGGAAGAGGGCTTCCGGACCGGGTTTTTCCTGAACGGCGTGGTGGGGCTGGCGACGCTGATCCTGTTCGTCGCCCTCTATCGGCGGCCCGTGCCCGTAGCCGGGCCATCGGCCTGAGGGAGCCGCCGCGTTCTTTTCGCAACCGGAAAAAGGAGGGTCGGATGGATGAGACCATCAGTGCCGAGATCGGACGCTTCGTGGCGGAGAGCCCGGGCAACCGCTTTCCCGACGGGAGCGGCCCCTACTTCGATCAGCCCCTGGTGGGCTTTGCCGCGGCCGGCGATCCCCTGTTCACCGAGTACAAGCGGGTCATCGGCGAGTTTCACCTGACCCCGGCCGAGTTGCTGGAGGGGGCGGCCACGGTGATCGTCTGGGTTCTGCCGGTGACGGAGTCCACCCGCGTGAGCAACCGGCTGGAATCTGACTGGCCTTCGCGCTCGTGGGCCCTCACCCGGACCCACGGCGAGACCCTGAACGGGGCCCTCCGACGGCATCTGGTCGCCTACCTGGAAGGGCTCGGCCACGGGGCCGTGGCACCCCAGTACTCCCCGGCCTGGCGGGAGTTTTCCGACACGCCGGTGGGGATCGCCTCCACCTGGTCCGAGCGGCACGCCGCCTATGCCGCCGGCCTCGGCACCTTCAGCCTCTCGGACGGCCTCATCACCGGCCGGGGGATCGCCCACCGGGTGGGAAGCGTTGTCACGACCCTGGCCCTGCCGGCCACGCCGCGCACCGCCCGCACCCACCGCCACAACTGCCTCTGGTACCGCGAAGGGACCTGCGGCGTCTGCATCGGCCGCTGCCCGGCGGGGGCCATCACCTTTGCCGGCCACGACAAGGCCCGCTGCCGGGAGCTGGTCTATGGCTCGGCCCCGGCCCTGCTGGCGGAACGCTACGGCGTCCCCCACACCGGCTGCGGTCTCTGCCAGACCCGCGTCCCGTGCGAAGCCGGCGTGCCGCGCGGGAAAAAACCTGCCGGATCACCCTGATCCGTCTCTGTCCCCCGCCTATTCCCTGAAGCGCCTTCCTGCCTGCGCGGGTCACGCCCCCGGTGCGCCCTCAGTCTGTTCCGTCCCCCCCTGTCGCAGCGGCAGCACCACCCGGAAGGTGGTTCCCTCTCCCTCCGTGCTTTCCACCAGTATGTTCCCCCCGTGATCCTTGACGATGCCATAGGAGACGGAAAGGCCCAGCCCGGTCCCTTCGCTCTTGGTGGTGAAGAAGGGGCTGAAGATCCTCTTCAGGTTTTCGGGGGCGATGCCTCTGCCGGTGTCGCTCACGGAAACCGTGCAGGTGCCGGCCTCCTCGTCCCGGGTCGTGGCCACGGTGAGGCTGCCCCCGTCCGGCATGGCCTGGATGGCGTTGAGCACCAGGTTGGTGAAGACCTGCCGGAGCTGGTCCGGGTCCCCTGCCAGGGGCGGCAGGTCGACGGCGTAAGCTTTCCTGATCTCGATGCGGGTGAGCGGCACCTGGTGCCCCATCTGCTTGAGGATGTCGTCCAGCAGGGGGGGGAGCGAGACCGTGCCGAGCCGGCGCTGCTGCTGGCGGGCGAATTTCAGGAGGCTGCCGATGATCCGCTCCACCCGCCCCACCTGTTGGGCGATGGTGTCCACTTCCTCCCGGTTGGGGTCGTCGTCGGGCAGCGCCATCTGGAGGAGTTCCGCATTCCCCCGGATGATGGCCATGGGGTTGTTGATCTCGTGGGCCACGCCGGCGGCAAGCATGCCGATGTCGGCCAGTTTCGCCGCCCGGACCAGGTCTTCCTGGGTCTTGACCAGGAGCAGGTTCTTTTCCTCCAGTTGGGCGGTGCGGTCACGGACCTTCTGCTCCAGCTCCCGGTTCAGCTTGCGGATGTCCTCCTCCCGCTGGGCAAGGGTCCGGGTCATCTGGGCAAACTCGCCGGCCAGGTCGCTGATCTCGTCGCGGGTATGGATGACGATCTCCAGGTCGCGTTCGCCGGCGGTGATGCGCCGGGCCACGGTTTCCAACTCGCGGATGGGGCGGGCGAGCCGGGTGGCGATGAAGCTGGAGATGGCAAGCCCGATGAAGGAGCCGCAGAAGAGCACCACGCCGAAGATGAGCGCTATCTCCCGCTTCATCTCGCTGTAGGGCTTCTCGGGCATCCCCACGTAGAGGGAACCGATGGGGACCCCGCCCGGGCTGAGGATCGGCTCGTAGGAGGAGAAGTACCAGTCGTTGACCACGAAGGCCCGCCCCACCCACTTCTCCCGGCTCAGGATCACCCGGTTGAAGACCTCTTCCGACAGCCGGGTGCCGATGGCCCGGCGGTCCGGCGCGGTATAGACGTTGGTGGCGATGCGCAGGTCCCCCAGGAAGATGGTGGCGGTCCCCACGTCCCTGCCCTGGAAGCGGACCGCCTCGAAGACGATCTTCTTGATCCGGTCCACCAGCTCGTTGTTGCCGTTGAGGAGCACCCCGCCGTAGAGCGCCCCCACGATCCGGCCCCGCCCGTCGCGCACCGGCGAGGCGGCCACCATGACCATGCCGGTGCGCTCCACGAATTCATCCTCCCGCGCGCGGGCCCGGGGGGTGGGGACGATCTCGATGGCGGCCCGGGCAGCCAGGGCCGCGCCCTCCTTGACCAGTTCCTCGGGGGTGAGCACGTCGGTGCCGCTCACCTGCTCGCCGCGCAGGGCGCGGGAAACCACGGCGTCGGTCGCCTTCAGGTCGCCGTGGGCCTCGGCGTTGCTGGCCCGGAAGATGACCTTGCCCCCCGCGTCCACGGCGGTGAGGATGTCGAGCCCCTCGGCCTTGAGCAGGGGGACCAGGAGGCTGCGGAGGGTGTTCCGGTCGCTCTTTTCCAGGATGGCTGCGGTGAAGGGGTTGGTGGCGGTGAACTTCACCACGTCGCGGATGTGCTCCACTTCGCCGTCGTAGACCGCCCGGGCCGCGTTCAGGTCGGTGCGGACCTTTTCCTGGGCCTGGGCCACGATGCGTGAATTGATGATGTAGACACCGATGAGCCAGCAGATGCTGGTGGCCACGAACAGGGGGATCAGGGTGGCAAAGGTCAGCTTGAGGCGTATGGGGAAGCGGAGCGGCTTCATTCGTCCTCGGCCGGGGCGCCTCCCGGCAGGGTCAGGGCGTACTCGACGATCTTGCGGTCAAGGGTCTTGCGCGAGATGCCCAGGATCTCGGCGGACCGGCTCTTGTGCCAGCCGGTCTGGCGGAGGATCCGCTCGATGTGCTCCTTTTCGATCACCTCCAGGGAGATGAGGCGGTCTTCCCTCGGCGGGGCAAGGGGGGCGGGGGCTCCGGCCGCCTGCCGGTACATGGGGAGGACGTCGGGGGTCACGAACTCCCCCCGGGCGAGGATGGCGGCCCGCTCCACCACGTTCTCCAGCTCGCGGACGTTGCCGGGCCAGTGGTAGCCCTGCAGTACCTGGACCGCCTCGGGCGAGATCCCCTTCAGCTCTTTCCTGACGCGGCGGGAGTACTTCTGGAGGAAATACTCGGCCAGGGGGATGACGTCCTCGGCCCGCTCCCGCAGCGGGGGAAGATTGATGGTGATGACGTTCAGGCGGTAGTAGAGGTCTTCGCGGAAACGCCCCTCCCGCACTTCTTTGGCCAGATCCTTGTTGGTGGCGGCCACGAAGCGGATGTCCACGTTCTTGGCCTTGGTGGCACCCACCGGGATGAAGTCCCGCTCCTGGATGACCCGCAGCAGCTTCGCCTGGACCGTGGCCGACACGTCGCCGATCTCGTCCAGGAAGAGGGTGCCGCCGTCGGCCTCCTCCAACAGCCCCTTCTGGGTGGTGATGGCGCCGGTGAAGGCGCCGCGCATGTGGCCGAAGAGCTGGCTTTCGAGCAGCGTGTCGGACAGGGCGGCGCAGTTGATGGAGAGGAAGCGCCGCCCCCGGCGGGGGCTGTTGTAGTGGATGGCGCCGGCGATCAGCTCCTTGCCGGTGCCGGATTCGCCGAGGATTAGGATGTTGGCGTCGCTGCCGGCCACCTGGAGGGTGAGCTCGTAGACCTCCCGGAACTTGGCGCTGGTGAAGATGATGTTGTCGGGGGTGTCGGGCCGCGCCAGCTCCTCCTTGAGGGCCTTGTTCTCCTTCATGAGCAGGTCCATCTCAAGGGCGTTGTCGATCACGCCCAGGATCTTCTCGCGCGGGAACGGCTTGGTAACGTAGTCGTAGGCCCCCAGCTTGATGGCGTCAACGGCCGAGTCGATGGTGCCGAAGGCGGTCATGACCACCACCGGCAGGGAGGGGCGGAGTTTCTTGACCCGCTTGAGCACTTCGATGCCGTCCATGTCGGGCATCCGCACGTCCTGGAGCAGGATGTCCGCATCGCCGTCGATGCCGGCCTCGATCCGGGCCAACAGGCTCGTGCCGTCGGCAAAGGTCTCCACCTCGAAATCCTTGGCCTGGAACATCTTCTGGAGGTAGCGCCGGATTCCTTCTTCGTCGTCGCAGATCAGTATTTTCGCCTTGAGCATCGTTGCCCGGATTCCTTTTTTCATGTGAGGTGTGTGGGTGGGACACGGTTGGCCTTTGTAGACGTGTCTACATGGACAAAATGATACAGAGGTGGCCAGAATTCTGCAAGACAAGAATTCCATTTTCCGGGAGCACCCGCGGGGCCGAGGCAATAAAAACTAATAATTATCAAATGTTATTTCAGTGTATCGGCCTGTAACCGAATTGGCACAATGATTGCCCGTATACGCTCCGGATATCTTCAAACCGGCCCGAAGGGGCCTGACACCTAAGGGGGATGTAATGGGTATTTCACGAAGGCAGTTCCTGCAGGGAGGGGCGCTGGCCGGAGCGGCGCTGGCCCTTTCCGGCACGCCGGGGGAGGCGAGCGCCGATTCTCCGGACCTGCGCACCAAAGGGACCAAGGTCACCACGACCGTCTGCCCGTTCTGTTCGGTGGGCTGCGGCCTGATCGTCCATACCAAGGACGGCAAGGTCATCAACACCGAAGGAGACCCGCAGCACCCGATCAACCAGGGCTCGCTCTGTCCCAAGGGGGGCGCGCTGTTCCAGATCGCCAACAACGACAAGCGGCTCCAGAAGGTCATGTACCGGGCTCCCGGCTCCGACAAGTGGGAAGAGAAATCGTGGGACTGGGCCCTTGACCGGATCGCCCTGCGGATGAAGGAGACCCGCGACAAGACCTTCAGGAAGACCGAGCTCAACAAGAAGGACAACAAAGAATACGTGGTGAACCGGACCGACGGCATGGCCTTTTTCGGCGGCGCCGGCCTCGACAACGAGGAGTGCTACCTCTGGTCCAAGTTCGCCCGCGCCATGGGGGTGGGCCAACTGGAGCACCAGGCCCGATTATGACACTCCTCCACAGTCGCCGGTCTGGCGGCTTCGTTTGGTCGTGGCGCAATGACCAACCACTGGATTGACCTGAAGAACTCCGACGTCATCTTTGCCATCGGCTGCAACCCGGCCGAGAACCACCCCATTTCCTTCAAGTGGATCGAGGCGGCCCTGGACAACGGCGCCAAGCTGATCTCCGTGGATCCGCGCTTCACCCGCACCTCATCCAAGGCGGATATCTACGCCCAGATCCGTCCGGGCACCGACATCGCCTTCCTGGGCGGCATGATCAACTATGCCATCCAGAACAGGATGATCCACGAGGAGTACGTGCGCGAGTACACCAACGCCACGTTCATCGTTTCCGAGCAGTTCGACTTCCAGGACGGCATGTTCTGCGCCTTCGACGATCAGGAGAAGGTTTACGACCTCAAGTCCTGGGCCTATGCCACCGGCGCCGACGGCAAGCCCAAGCGCGACATGAGCATGAAGGACCCCAAGTGCGTCTACCAGCTCATGAAGAACCACTACAAGCGCTACGACATCGACACGGTCTGTGCCATCACCGGGACCCCGAAGGAGGACTACCTCAAGGTGGTCAAGGCATTCTGCGCGACGGGCCGGCCCGACAAGGCGGGGACCATCCTCTACGCCATGGGGATCACCCAGTCGACCCACGGCAGCCAGAACGTGCGGGCCGTGGCGCTGCTCCAGATGCTGCTGGGCAACATCGGCATCGCCGGCGGCGGGGTGAACGCCCTGCGCGGCGAATCCAACGTCCAGGGTTCCACCGACTACGGGCTCCTCTTCCACATCCTCCCCGGCTACCTGAAGTCGCCGGAGTTCGACAACGTGGACCTGAAGGCCTATGTCGAGAAGTGGACCCCCAAGACCAAGGACCCCAAGAGCGCCAACTGGTGGGGCAACACCCCCAAGTACACCGTGAGCCTCCTGAAGGCCTGGTACGGCGACAATGCCACGGCCGAGAACGACTTCTGCTATGACTACCTGCCCAAGCGGATGGGGAACTACTCCTACGTGAAGATCATGGAGAAGATGGGCAAGGGCGAGCTGGAAGGGCTCGTCTGCATGGGGATGAACCCGGCCGTGGGCGGTCCCGACTCCGTGGCGGCCCGCGAGGCCCTGGGCAAGCTCAAGTGGCTCGTCACCGCCGACCTCTGGGAGACCGAGACCTCCATCTTCTGGAAGCGCCCCGGCGTCGATCCCAGAACGATCCAGACCGAGGTCTTCATGCTGCCGGCCGCCTCGTCCATCGAGAAGGATGGCTCCATCTCCAACTCGGGCCGCTGGGCCCAGTGGCGCTACACCGCGGTGCATCCCCTCGGCGATTCCCGCAGCGACCTCCACATCATCGACGAGTTCTTCAAGCGGATCAAGGCCCTCTACCTGAAGGACGGGGGCGCCTTCCCCGAGCCCCTCACCACGCTCGCCTGGAACTACGGCACCGGCCACGAGCCCGACGTCCACCTGGTGGCCAAGGAGATCAACGGCTACTTCACCAGGGACGTCATCATCAAGGAGAAGGACAAGGTCCTGGAGTTCAAGAAGGGCGACCAGGTCCCGGCGTTCAAGTACCTGGCCGATGACGGCTCCACGGTATCCGGCTGCTGGATCTACTGCGGCTCCTACACCAACGAGGGGAACCAGATGGCCCGGCGGGACCCGTCCGACCCCACCGGCCTCGGCATGTTCCCCAAGTGGACCTGGTGCTGGCCGGTGAACCGCCGGATCATCTACAACCGCGCCTCCGTCAACCCGGCGGGCGAGCCCTTCAACCCCAAGCGTCCGGTCATCGCCTGGGACGCCCTGGAGAAGAAGTGGAAAGGGGATGTCCCCGACGGTCCCTGGCCGCCCATGAAGGACGACAAGGAAGGGAAGTACCCCTTCATCATGCTTCCGGAAGGGCATGGCCGCCTCTACGCCCTCGACATGAAGGACGGCCCGTTCCCCGAGCACTACGAGCCGGTGGAAAGCCCGGCCAAGAACCTTCTTTCAAAGGTCCAGACCAACCCGGTGGTCAAGGTGCCTTCGAACGTGTCCACCGACACCTCCAAGTTCCCCCTGATCGGTACCACCTATCGGGTGACCGAGCACTGGCAGGCCGGTGCCATGACCCGCAGCCTTCCCTGGCTCGTGGAGCTGGTGCCCGACATGTTCGTGGAGATCAGCGAGACGCTGGCGAAGCAGAAGGGGATCAGCCAGGGGGATATGGTGAAGGTTTCCACCGAGCGGGGGAGCATCCAGGCCAAGGCCCTGGTCACCAGCCGCCTCAAGCCCTTCAACGTGCAGGGCAAGCTGATCGAGCAGGTCGGCATGCCGTGGCACTTCGGCTATGCCGGCCTTGCCACCGGCGACAGCGGCAACGTCCTGACCCCCACCGTGGGGTGCGCCAACACCGGCATTCCGGAATTCAAGGCGTTCCTCTGCACCATTGAAAAAGGAGGTAAGGCCGCATGAGTGCCGGAGCCATCGACTATTCGAAAACCAGGACGTTCCTGATCGATACCACCAAGTGCACCGGCTGCCGCGGCTGCCAGGTGGCCTGCAAGCAGTGGAACCAGTTGAAGGCCGAGACTACGACCTTCTTCACCGGCGAGGGGTACCAGAACCCGCCGGGCATGAGCGAATTCACCTTCACCCGGGTGAAGTTCAAGGACTACCAGAAGCACGGCCAGAACGAGTTCGCCTTCTACAAGGAGATGTGCATGCACTGCAACGACCCCGCATGCGCCTCCGTCTGCCCCGTGGGTGCCTTCGAGAAGACCGCCGAGGGGCCGGTGGTCTACCATTCCAAGAAGTGCATCGGCTGCCGTTTCTGCATGGTGGCATGCCCCTTCGGCATCCCCAAGTACGAGTGGAGCAAGGCGTTCCCCCTGGTCAAGAAGTGCACGGGCTGCTACAGCCGGGTGAAGAACGGCCTCGATCCCGCCTGCGCCACGGCCTGCCCCACGGCCATAACCTACGGTCCCCGGGATGAGATGATCAAGGAGGCCGAGAAGCGGATGTCCGCCCGGCCCGACCGTTACGTGAAAGTGGTCTACGGCAAGGAAGAGGCCGGCGGCACCACGGTCCTCTACCTGACCCAGCAGCCCCTGGACGAGCTCGGCTTCAAGCCGGTCACCAAGCGACCGCTGCCGTCCTACACCTGGCAGGCCCTGCGCCTCGTGCCGGGGATCTTCCTGACCGTGGGCGGCACCCTCTCCCTCATTACCTGGTTCCAGCACCGCAAGGACCGGGTCCGGAAGGAAGAAGAGGAGCAGAAGAACCGCAAGGAGGGGAACCAATGACCGCAGCACGCATCGTCATCAATGAAATAAAGGGATACCACCGGTTCATCAAGTTCCTGATGGTCCTGGTGGGTGCGGCGGCCGTGGCCTCCGCGGTCCGCTTCATCTTCGGCCTGGGCGCCACCACCAACCTGAACGACCTCTACCCGTGGGGCCTCTGGATCTCCTTCGACGTGGTCACTGCCGTGCCCCTGGCGGCCGGCGCCTTCACCATCGGCATCGTGGCCCACGTCTTCCACATCAAGAAGCTGGAGCCCCTGGTCCGGCCGGCCATCGTCACCGGGTTCCTGGGCTATTCGCTGGTCTGCGTCGGGCTGCTGCTCGACCTGGGCCAGCCCCAGCGGGGGCCGTACGTTCTCTTCAACTGGAACGTCCACTCCCCCATGTTCGAGGTCTCCATGTGCGTCATGGCGTACACCACGGTCCTCTTCCTGGAGTTCCTCCACCCGGTGAGCGAGCGGTTCGGCTGGCACATCCCGCTGCGCCTGCTGCGGACCCTGGAGCTGCCCTTCGCCATCCTGGCTGCCATGATCTCCACGCTGCATCAGTCGACCCTGGGGACCTTCTTCCTGATCGCCGTCGACAAGCTCCACAACCTCTGGTACAATCCGCTGCTGCCGCTGCAGTTCTGGCTTTCGGCTATTTTCACCGGTCTCTCCATCGTCATCTTCGAGGCGAGCCTGGTCCATAAGTATATGGGGCAACCGGACGAGTCGGACCTGCTGGCCACGCTGACCAAGATCATCCCCTGGATCATGGGGGTCTACATTGCGGTCAAGGCCTACGCCCTGGCGTTCCTCTCCCACGGCCCGCTCTTCGACCGGCCGGTCCTGACGGCCCTCTTCAGCGTGGAGGTGATCGTGGGTCTGCTGATCCCCTTTGCCATGTTCCTCACCAAGCGGATCAGGACCGACAAGCAGATGCAGCTCCGGGCCGCTTCCCTGGTGATCATCGGCCTCATCCTGAACCGGTTCAACGTCTCCATGTTCGCCATGCACCAGCCCGGTCAGCCCGTGTATTTCCCGAACTTCATCGAGTCGGTGGTGACCATCGGCATCATCGCGGCCCACATCCTCTTCTTCGTGCTCATCGCCAAGTATTTCCCGATCTTCGAGCACCACCCCGAAGCCACCGACTACACCATCCCCGACCGTTTCCGCAAGATCGAGAAGCACGGTCACGGGGCGGCGAGCGAGGCGTAGTTCACGTAATCCAACGGCGCAGGGGCAATTCATGGATTGCCCCTGCAACCACGAGACCCCATGAAAACCATCCACATCTACACTAACGGCCGACTCGAAGAAAAGCAGGGCGATATCGTGCGGGAGTTTCCGCTGGTGCTCCAGGTGAACGGCCGGGAGATCGCCACTCTCATCGCATCTCCCCACGACCTCCGCTTCCTGGTGGCCGGGTTCCTGCGCAATCAGGGCTTTGTGGAGTCGGCGGCGGATTTCCACATGCTGGCCGTCTGCGAAGAGTTCGGCATCGCCAATGTCCGGGTCAGGCAGGAACTGCCCGAGCGGCTTAAGCCGGTCCTCACCAGCGGTTGCGGCACCGGCATCACCTTCACCCTGGAGACGGGGGGGCGGGAAGCAGCCGTGGCGCCATTGCCCGCCGTGGCACCGGAGGCGGTCTTCCGGCTCATGGAGGAACTGGCGCGGCAGGCCGACAACTACCGGAACCACGGGGGCATTCACTCGGCCGCCGTGGGGGACGGGGAGGGGAACCTCCTCCTCTGTGCCGAGGACATCGGCCGGCACAACACCCTCGACCGTATTGCCGGCGAGGCCCTGCTCAAGGGGATCGATCTGGCCGGCCGCATCCTGGTGACCTCGGGGCGCGTCTCCACGGAGATGGCCTCCAAGTGCGCCCGGCTCGGCATCGCCCTGGTGGCATCCCGCACCTCGGCCACCGATATGGCGGCGACTCTCTGCCACGAGGCGGGAATCTGCCTCCTGGGCTACGTGCGCGGAGGTAAGTTCACGGTCTATACCCACAGCGACCGGCTGCTGGTGCCGGAGCAGGCTGCGGCATCCCTGCCCGCGCAGGTGCCGAGGGGCAGGATTCCCGGCGTCACCGGCGTCATCCTTGCCGGCGGCCAGTCCAGCCGTATGGGGAGCAACAAGGCCCTTCTCCCCTATCGGGGCGGGCGTTTCATCGAATCGATCCACCGCCAGCTCTCCGAGTATTTCGACGAGGTCATCGTCGTCACCAACACGCCGGAGCAGTATGAATTCCTCCCGTGCCGGAAGGTGACCGACATTCACGAGGGAATGGGCGCCCTGGCCGGCATCCACGCCGGTCTCCACCATAGCTCCAATCCGGCGGCCTTTGTGGTGGCCTGCGACATGCCCTACCTCAATGGCGGCCTGATCCGCCACCTGGCCTCCATGGCCGATCCCGGCGGGGTCCTGATCCCCGAGAGCCCCACGGGCCTGGAGCCGCTCCACGCCGTGTACGGCAAGGGGTGCCTCGCCGCCATCGAGGCGACGCTCCTCTCGGGCCAGCGGCGGATCGTCTCGTTTTTCGGCAGGACCAATGTCAATCGCGTCAACGTGACCCAGGTAGCCGCGTTCGACCCCGAGTTCAATTCGTTCCGCAACATCAACACACCGACCGACTACTACCGCCTGAGGGAAATCGAGCGCGGCGAGGCCCAGCCCGCCCCGGCCGACGAGCGGGCCGAGGCGTCGGCGTAACGTTGTAACAAAAAGGAGGCAGAACCATGTTCGGATTCGGCATGCCCGAAATGATTATTATCCTCGTCATCGCCCTGGTGGTGTTCGGCCCGGCGAAACTGCCCCAACTGGGCCAGTCCCTGGGCGCGAGCATCAGGAATTTCAAGAAGGCGTCCCTGGAAGAGCCCGAGAAGATCACCGTAAAGGAAAAGGACGAGCACGCCTGACCCCGTAACCGCGCGCTCGCCGCAACCCAACCCGCCTCCGGCAACGGAGGCGGGTTTTTTTGTGCCCACCGCGACGGAATGACGCGAAAACCGTGGATATCAGTTGCTTTGTTGTTGTTTTGTAATCTTGAGGTTTGAGGGCCGTTGTGCGGGGTGTTGAAGAAAAAAACCAAATAAAACAATCTGTTAGCAATGAGCTACGCGATTGGTGGGACCAGCGGTGCACACTTGTAAAAAAATAGCCGTCATAATGATACAGGAGTTGCTTTTTTTGAGACAAAAATATACAGTGAAGTGAGACAAAATGACGCAATGCGGGAAAAGGTATACATGTCCTGTTGGGCACTCGATTCTGGATCGCACGTTTCATTCGTAATTAAATCGATATATTGTGTGTAATTTTATGGAGAGGCAAGCTTGTTTTGTTTTTGGCACATATGTTGATGTTTACGTTTTACGAAGAAGCCGAGTGTGTTATTTTTAATCATTGATGCAAACGATAGTGATTTCGTGCTGCTGACAATCACGCATCATACCGACAGGGGGAGTTATGGGAAAGGAAGCTGTGCTTCGCGGCGGCGTGTCGCGAAGGGATTTCATGAAGACCTGCGTTGCAGCCACCGCCATCATGGGGCTGCCCTACAGCATGCACGCAAAGGTGGCCGAAGCTGCCCAGAAGGGCGGCCGGCCGGCCGTGATCTGGCTCCACTTCCAGGAGTGTACCGGCTGTTCCGAGTCGCTCCTGCGTTCGAGTCACCCGGATGTTTCCGAGCTGATACTCGACATGATTTCGCTGGACTATCATGAAACCCTCATGGTCGGCTCGGGGCACCAGGCGGAGCAGTCGCTCCACGACTCCATGAAGGCGAACCACGGCACGTATATCCTGGTGGTGGAAGGTGGCATCCCCACCAAGGACAACGGCATCTACTGCAAGGTGGGCGGCAAGACCGCCGTGGACTCCCTGACCACCGCCGCCGAAGGGGCCGCCGCCATCATCACCATCGGCACCTGCGCCTCCTACGGCGGCATCCAGTCGGCTCCGCCCAACCCCACGGGCGCCGTGGGGGTCCGCGACCTGATCAAGAACAAGCCGATCGTCAACATTCCCGGCTGTCCGCCCAACCCCTACAACTTCCTCTCCACGGTCCTCTACTACCTGACCTTCAACAAGCTCCCCGAACTGGACGCGCTGGGCCGTCCCAAGTTCGCCTACGGCCGGAAGATCCACGAGCACTGCGAGCGCCGTCCTCACTTCGACGCGGGCCGTTTCGCCACCGCCTACGGCGACAAGACCCATGCCGAGGGGTACTGCCTCTACAAGCTGGGCTGCAAGGGGCCGGCGACATTCGCCAACTGCTCCGTCACCCGCTTCAACGACGTGGGGGTATGGC
This sequence comes from Geobacter sp. PheSNFMC, assembly GCF_059620965.1. Lineage (NCBI taxonomy): Bacteria > Pseudomonadati > Thermodesulfobacteriota > Desulfuromonadia > Geobacterales > Geobacteraceae > Geobacter > Geobacter sp. PheSNFMC. The sequence goes on along the minus strand of NZ_JCAMRN010000040.1, from coordinate 7,333 downwards.
CCGTTTCCGTCGGCCACCCGTGCATCGGCTGCACCGAGCCGGATATCCTCTTCAAGAAGCCCATTGCCGAGAAGCTCCAGATCCACCTGCCCACGCCGCCCGACACCTATGCTCCGGCCGAACTGGGGCAGAAGGGTCCCGGCGTGAGCCCGGCGGCCACCGGCCTCGTTGGCCTGGCCGGCGGCGTAGCCCTGGGTGCCGGCGCCATGCTGGCCAAGAAGCTGCCCAGCGGGGAGGAAGGTCATGAAAAGCACGACTAGGCGCGATTTCCTCAAGATGATGGGGATGACTGGCGCCGCCTGCCTGGCGTGCGCCGCGCCCCTGTCTGCCTCCACGGCCCCGGTCGGCGAGAGCGAAACCGCCATCGCCATGCTTTACGACGCCACCAAGTGCGTGGGGTGCAAGGCGTGCATGGCGGCCTGCAAGCGGGTCAACATGGAGCAGAACAATCTCTCCTACGAGTACCTGCCCACCGACGGAGACAAACTCTGGGACGCCCCCAAGGACCTGTCCGGCGACACCCGCACGGTCATCAAGCTCTACAAGGAGTCCGACACCCGCTTCTCCTACGTGAAGCACTCCTGTATGCACTGCACGAAGCCCGGCTGCGTGTCCGCCTGCCCGGTCAAGGCCATGACCAAGGACCCGGTCACCGGCGTGGTGGCCTACAACAAGAACGCCTGTATCGGCTGCCGCTACTGCCAGGTGGCCTGTCCCTACAATATCCCCCGCTTCCAGTGGGACAAGGCGCTGCCTCAGATCGTCAAGTGCGATTTCTGCAAGGACACGAACCTGAAGGCCAAGGGGATGCCCGCCTGCAGCGAGACCTGTCCCGCCGGCGCCATTGCCTTCGGCAAGCGCACGGATCTCCTGGCCGAGGCCCACAACCGGATCAAGGAGAACCCGGACCGCTACATCCCCAAGGTTTACGGCGAGAAGGAGGTGGGCGGCGCCAACCACCTGTACCTGGCCGCCTTCCCGTTCCAGAAGCTGGGCCTGCCCGAACTGAAGGAGGAGTCGCCCGCCGCCTTTTCCGAGCATATCCAGCACACCATCTACAAGGGGTTCATCGCCCCGGTTGCCCTCTACGGGACCCTGGCGGCCATTGCCCTCAGGAACAAGAAGAAGCAGGAAGATCTCGGACACGGGGAGGACGATTGAGATGGGATCGCATCACGATGAATATCAGGTTCAGCCCGGCACGATCTTGACCCGGCCCTTCTTTATCCTCCTGTTCTTCGTCCTGGTGGGGCTGGCGCTCATCGCCTACCGGTTCTTCGCCGGCGTAGGCGCGGTTACCGGGCTGTCCGACGGCTACCCCTGGGGAATCTGGATCGCCTACGACGTGGCCACCGGCACCGCCTTCGCCTGCGGCGGCTATGCCCTGGCGCTGCTCATCTACATCATGAACCGGTGGAAGTATCACCCCCTCATCCGGTCGGCCATCCTGACCAGCGTGTTCGGCTACTGCCTGGCCGGCTTCTCGGTCATGGTGGACCTGGGCCGCTACTGGAACGCCTACGGCTTCTTCATGCCCAGCCGCTGGCAGGGCAACTCGGTCATGTTCGAGGTGGCCCTCTGCGTCATGTCATACTCCACGGTCCTGATCATCGAGTTCCTCCCGGCGGTGCTCTACACCCTGGAGCACAGCAAGTGGAAGTGGGTGCGCGAGTCGTCCCACTGGCTCTACGCGCGCCTGATCCCCGACACCGAGGGCTTCCGCAACGGCCTCGCCAACGTGAGCAAGGCGGCGGGCCACCTCCAGGTGCGGCTCGACAAGGTCCTCATCTTCTTCATCGTCCTGGGGATCACCCTGCCGTCCATGCACCAGTCGTCGCTCGGCTCCATGATGATCATTGCCGGCGAGAAGCTGAGCCCCCTGTGGCAGACCGGCTTCCTGCCGCTGCTCTTCCTGATCAACTGCATCTTCATCGGCTACTCCACGGTCATGTTCGAGTCGATCCTCTCCTCCTTCGGCTTCAAGCGGGCCTATGAGGTGCACGAGCTGTCCGGCATCGCCCGGATCGTGCCGTGGGTGGCAGGGCTCTGGATGGCGATCCGCTTCGGCGACCTGATCTGGCGCAACCAGATCCCCACCATCCTGACTTTTGACAAAAACGCTCTGTTCTTCCTCCTGGAGGTGCTCCTGATCGGTGGCGGCGCCTTCATGATGCTGTCGCGCAGAAACCGGCTCTCCCCGCGGCTCCTGTTCCTGAGCGGCGCCATCCTGATGCTCGGCGGCGGGCTCTACCGGTTCAACGTCTACCTGATCGGCTTCAATCCGGGCGAGGGGTGGAGCTATTTCCCCTCGGTGGCGGAATTCCTCATCACCGTGGGCATCATCGCCATCGAGATCCTCGGCTACCTGACCCTGGTGAAGATTTTCCCGGTCATGCCGAATCCGAAGAAGCACTTTGCCGAAGAGGGCAAAGAGGTGGTGGGGGAGACTGCCGGCCGGGTCGCTCCCGGCGGCGTGTACGCAGGAAAATAATGGGCAGCGGCCGGCGGCCGGGGATACTCTCAGGCCGCCGGCCGCTCCGCGTCGAACGCATACATTTCATCTCTGGAGGAATACATGTCCAAACGCATCACCATAGACCCCATCACCCGGATCGAGGGGCACCTGAGAATCGATGTGGAAGTGAACGGCGGCCAGGTTTCCAAGGCCTGGTCCTCGGCCCAGATGTGGCGGGGCATCGAGACCATCCTCAAGGGGCGCGATCCCCAGGATGCCTGGTCCTATGCCCAGCGCTTCTGCGGCGTCTGCACCACGGTGCATGCCATCTCGGCCATCCGTACCGTGGAGAACGCCCTGAACGTGGAAGTGCCCCTCAACGCCCAGTACATCCGCAATATCATGATCGCCCAGCACTCGGTGCAGGATCACATCGTTCACTTCTACCACCTGTCCGCCCTGGACTGGGTCGATATCGTGTCCGCCCTGAAGGCCGACCCGAAAAAGGCCTCCTCCATCGCCCAGAGCCTGTCCGACTGGCCCGGCAACAGCGAGAAGGAATTCAAGGCGGTCCAGGACAAGCTCAAGGCGTTCGTGGCCAGCGGCCAGCTCGGCATCTTCGCCTCCGGCTACTGGGGCCATCCGGCCATGAAGCTGCCGCCCGAGGTGAACCTGATCGCCGTGGCCCACTACCTGAAGGCCCTGGACTACCAGCGCCGGGCCTCCCAGGCCGTGGCCATCCTCGGCGGCAAGAACCCCCACATCCAGAACCTGGTGGTGGGCGGGGTCGCCACCGCCGTGAACATGGAGAACATCGCCACCCTCAACATGGAGCGGATCGCCTATCTCCGCACCCTGATGGAGGAGACCCGCGACTTCGTCCAGAAGGTCTACTACCCGGATCTGGTGACCATCGCCTCCTTCTACAAGGACTGGTTCTCGCACGGCGCCGGCGTCACCAACTACCTGGCAGTCCCCGAGTTTGCCGAAAATACCCGCAACACCAAGTTCGCCCTTCCCGGCGGCACCGTCTATGGCGGCGACCTGGGCACCTTCAAGGCAATCACTACCCATCAGGATGCGGCCCTCATCCAGGGTATCACCGAGGGGGTGGCCCACGCCTGGTACGAAGGCTCCGCCTCGCTCCACCCGTGGGACGGCGAGACCAAGCCCGCATACACCGATTTCCAGGATAACGGCAAGTACACCTGGTGCAAGTCGCCGCGCTACAACGGCAAGCCCATGCAGGTCGGGCCGCTCGCCCAGGTCATGGCCGCCTACGCCACCGGCCACCCCAAGGTCAAGAAGCTGGTGGACGACGCGGCCGCAAAGCTCGGCATCGGCCTCAAGGACATCCACTCCACCATGGGGCGGCTCTTCTGCCGGGGTGTGCGCGCCCACGTCATGGCCGACTACTCCCTCGAATACCTGGACAAGCTCGTGGCCAACATCGGCAAGGGCGACACCACCTACGCCAACCATACCGAGATCCCCGACGGCGAGTACCGGGGAGTCGGCTTTCACGAAGCGCCCCGTGGTGCCCTGTCCCACTGGATGGTCATCGAGAAGAAGAAGATCAAGAACTTCCAGGCCGTGGTTCCGTCCACCTGGAACGCCTCGCCCCGGGACGAGAACGGCCTTGCCGGTCCCTACGAGGCATGCCTCGTGGGCAACCCCGTGGCCCAGCCGGACAGGCCGCTGGAAGTGCTGCGCACCGTCCACTCCTTTGACCCCTGCATCGCCTGCGCGGCCCACACCATCGATCCGACCGGCAAGGAGATCACCACGGTCAAGGTCCTGTAGTACATCGAGACGCAGGGGCAATTCACGGATTGCCCCTCCAGTGCGAGGAATCGAATGAGAACCCTTATTTTCGGCGCCGGCAACCTGATCCTCACCGACGAGGGCTTCGGCGTCCACTGCATCAACCACCTGGAAGAGAACTACGTGTTCCCGCCCGAAGTGGAACTGTACGACGGCGGCACCCTGGGGATCATGGTCACCCACAAGATCGAGGAGGCCGACCGGGTCATCCTGGTGGATACGGTGGAAACCGACGGCAACCCGGGCGACGTCTTCCGCTACGAGAAGGAAGACATCATGCTCAACCGCCTGCCGGTCAAGCTGTCGCCGCACCAGATCGGCATACAGGAAATGCTCTACATCAGCGAGATGCGCGGGGCCTGCCCGGACCGGATCAGCCTGCTGGGGGTCATCCCCTCTTCCCTGGACCCGGGGAGCGAGCTCTCGCCGGCCCTGAGCGAATGCCTGCCCCGGGTGGCGGGGCTCATCGTCGACGAACTGCGCTCCCTCGGACACGAGGTACGCGAACGGAACTGAGCCGCCCCCCAGGGGAGCGGCAGAGCGCCGGACCCGGTGCCGGCGGGAGGATCGCACCATGTTTGGATTCGGAATGCCTGAATTGATCATCGTTCTCGTCATCGCCCTGGTGGTGGTGGGGCCGTCCAAGCTGCCCCAGCTCGGGCAGGCCCTGGGCAGTAGCATCAAGGGGTTCAAGAAGGGAATGAACGAAGACGACGTGAAGGTCATCGACAAGACCAACGAGGCCTGATCGACGGGGCAGGCCATGGAAGCGGGAGGTGCGTCATGCCGACGGTCATCATTGGTGCAGTGGCGCTGTTCGCGGCAGGAGTGCTCTTTTCTCTGCCCTGTGGGCACCACGTCTACGGGCTCGGCGGGATATTCCTCGGCGCGCTGCTCGCCTGTGCCACGATCCTGACGGAGAGCCGGGCCCTTTCCGATTCCTGGTCCCGGTTCAGGACCAGGGGGAGCGGCGAGGTCTGACACCCGAAACCCTGAGAGCCGGGGCGACGATGGGGCGTATGTGCTCCGTCGGGCTCCCTGACACCGCGGAACAGTGAAAACGGCCGGGTGAGGCGGCAACCTGCCGGATGCGCGGTCGTCCGTCCGCTGATGTCATAATAAACGAGAGGGGCCCCGGGGCCCCTCTCGTTTATTTTATCCCGGCCGTTACCGTGGCGCCCGGACGGGATCAACCCCGGTGGGGCTCCGCCACCGACCTGATGACCCCGAGCACCGTCTCGCGGGAGAACGGTTTGGGGAGGAAATCGCTGGCCCCTCCGTCAAAGGCTGCGCGGATCACCTCGTCGCAGGCGTAGGCGGTCATCATCACCACGGGGAGGGCAGGGCGCAGTTCTTTCACCCGATGAAGGATCTGCAGCCCGTCGGCATCGGAGAGCCGCATGTCCTGCAGCAGCAGGCTCGCGTCCCCGGGGGCACCCCCCTCGATCCGAGCCAGCAGGCTCGTCCCGTTGCCGAAGGTCTCGACCCTCAACCCTGCCGCCTCGATCATCTTCTTGAGGTAGCGCAGCATTCCTTCTTCGTCGTCACAGATCAGTACGGAACCGCCGAACATGACGTCCTCCATGACTTGCGTGTGGTCAATTCTGGACCGCGTACCGGACAAAATGTCACACCCGGTCCAGGAACCCCGTGCGGCACCGTGGGCCGAGCCCCATGCTCGGCCGCGGTCGAGGGCCATTTCCCGTGGTACCGGCGCCGCGATGCCGCACGGCAGGTGTGTAGTAACAAAAATGGTGCCAGATGCGGCGGCGCCTCTGCCTTCCTCCCCCCGATCCCCATGCCTGACCAGTGTAGCAGACCATCGCACGCGGGCAATGAGCGGGCGCGTATACGCGGGCAGCAGAGGAGGCCGCTCCGGCGGCAGGCCAGCGCTGCGCACCGGCATCCGGCGACTGCGTCAGGATTCGCCCCCGAACCGGTACTCCACGGTGCGCGGATGATCGGTCGCGCCGTTGTAGCTCCGCTCCACGAAGGTGCACCGGCCGTTGCGGTCCATGAGGATCACCGTGGACGAGCGGGTGCCGTAGGTGGGGCTGGTGATGAAGAGGGGGGAGAGGAGGCGCTCCCAATCGAGGCTGACCCCCGTGTCGGGCAGCAGGTGGTCGGGTGCGGGGGTACGGTCGGCCAGGATGGCGAAGAGGTCGTCCACGGCCGGGTCGTCCGCTGTTGCCAGGAGTCGCGCCAGGGCATCCCTGCCCCGCGCCACCTTGGGCCAAGGGGTGTCGAGCAGGTGGTTGGAAAGGCCGTGGATGCCCGGCGCCAGGGGAGATGCGACCGCGCCCCGGTTCGAATGGTAGTGAAGCCCGTTGCCGTCGCCGAAGATCAGGTTGAAGCCGTTGTAGTCGTGTCCGTCCCGCTGCAGATGCTCCAGCCACCGGGCCGGTGTCGCGTTCCCGGCCAGGAAGCCGGCAGCCAGCTCACCCCGCGAGCGCGCACCCACCCGATGGGTCCCGGGGTCGCGGTAGTTGGTTACCGCGGCGATCCTGCCGTCCCCGGTCACCCCGCACCAGGTGCCGTTGGCCGTCAGGTCACGTCCGGCCAGGACGTGGGGTGCATCGTCCCAGAAGGCGGCCGGGGCCGTGGGGCGGGCATAGAACTCGTCCCGGTTGGCGGCCAGCACCAGGCGATAGCGCGGATGGGCATCGAGGGCAAAGAGGATCAGGCACATGGTTGGCTCCTTCGTGCGCGGGGCATGGCTGGCGGTCACGGGTGGCTCGCCGGCCGTTTCAGGTGATAATGATAGCGTGTCCGGAGGGCACTGTCATGGGGCTGGATATCTTCCCGCCCGGCACCGCCCTGGAAAAGCATATGGCATTAGATGCAATCATATGCTAGTAGAAACAGGCAGCGTGAATCTGATGCATCTTTCCAGCCGCTCGGCAGCGAGGGGGGCCGCTGAGTGGTCCCCTTGGCGGCCTGTGCCTGATTTGCTTGACGAATCTGCTGCTTGTCATTGCCCGGCACCACTGATATTGTGATGAAAAATCAGAGGCTGTTGCAAAACTGCTGCGGGACCAGTTCCGCAGCAGTTTT
>NZ_JCAMRN010000039.1:0-40204 GCF_059620965.1 Geobacter sp. PheSNFMC | reverse complement strand
CACGGAAAAGATGGTACAAACGACCCGTTTCGTCCGGGAGGGTGCCCTGGCCGGTGTCGAAAAGGCACTGACCGCCCCGGAGGGGTTCGAGGCCGTTGATCGACTGGCCCGGGCGCTCCGGGTGATTCCCCTCTCGGGTACGCCTGCCTTTGAGAAACACTTTCTGAAGCACATCGACTTCCCGTCTCGCTAACATCCGCCACGGAGCTCCGTGGTGATCTCAGCTCATGTCAAAGGGGTAAACCATGGCAAAGATAACACGTGCGCTCATCAGCGTCTCGGACAAGACTGGCATCCTCGATTTCGCCCGGGAACTGGCCGGCTACGGCGTGGAGATCCTCTCCACCGGCGGTACCGCAAAGCTTCTCCGCGACGCGGGACTCGCGGTCAAGGACGTTTCCGATTTTACCGGTTTCCCGGAGATGCTCGACGGCCGGGTCAAGACGCTTCACCCCAAGGTCCACGGGGGCCTTCTGGGAATGCGCTCCAACCCAGACCATGTGGCAACCATGAAGGCGCACGGCATCGAGCCCATCGACCTGGTGGTGGTGAACCTCTACCCCTTCGAGGCCACCGTGGCCAAGCCCGACAGCACCCTGGAAGATGCCATCGAGAACATCGATATCGGCGGTCCCACCATGCTCCGCTCCGCGGCCAAGAACAACGCCGACGTGACCGTGCTCGTGGATCCGGTGGATTATCGGCCGGTTCTCGATGAGATGAAGGCATCCGGCGGCGCCGTGTCCCGGGAGACCAACTTCCGCCTGGCGGTGAAAGTCTACCAGCACACCGCAGCCTATGACGGCGCCATTTCCAACTGGCTCGGCGCCCGGACCGGCGAAGGGATCGCCACCTATCCCGACACCGTCACGCTTCAGTTCAGAAAGACCCAGGAGATGCGCTACGGCGAGAACCCCCACCAGGGTGCCGCCTTCTATGTGGAGCGCCAGGTGAAGGAGGCGTCCGTTGCCACTGCCCGCCAACTCCAGGGCAAGGAGCTTTCCTACAACAACATCGCCGATACCGACGCTGCCCTGGAGTGCGTGAAGCAGTTCGCCGAAGGCCCCGCCTGCGTCATCGTGAAGCATGCCAACCCCTGCGGCGTGGCCGTGGGCGGGACGCTGCTGGAGGCCTACGACCGGGCCTATGCCACCGACCCCGAATCGGCCTTCGGGGGCATCATCGCCTTTAACCGGGAACTGGACGCCGACACGGCGCGGGCAATCTGCGACCGCCAGTTCGTGGAGGTCATCATCGCTCCCGCCGTATCGCCGGAGGCCACGGAAGTGGTTGCCGCCAAGAAGAACGTGCGGCTCCTGGAGTGCGGCACCTGGCCGGAGAAGCCGCAGCCGCGCCTCGATCTGAAGCGGGTGAACGGCGGCATCCTGGTGCAGGACACCGATCTCGACCTGTACGCCGAGCTGAAGGTCGTGACCACGCGGCAGCCCACCGAGCAGGAGATGAAGGACCTGCTCTTTGCCTGGCGCGTGGCCAAGTTCGTCAAGTCCAACGCCATTGTCTACGGCAAGGGCAATATGACCATCGGCGTGGGGGCCGGCCAGATGAGCCGGGTCAACTCCGCCCGCATCGCCGCCATCAAGGCCGAGCACGCGGGGCTCGAGGTGAAGGGGGCCGTCATGGCGTCCGACGCCTTTTTCCCCTTCCGCGACGGCATCGACAACGCGGCTGCCGTGGGCATCACCGCGGTGATCCAGCCGGGCGGCAGCATGCGCGACGCCGAGGTGATCGCCGCCGCCGACGAGCACGGCATGGCGATGGTATTCACCGGCATGCGGCATTTCAGGCACTGAGACACGGAACGATCACGGGGAGGAACCCATGAAGGTATTGGTAATCGGAGGCGGCGGGCGGGAGCATGCCCTGGTCTGGAAAATCGCCCAGTCGCCCCTTGTCGGCAAGGTGTACTGCGCGCCGGGAAACCCCGGCATCGGCCTTATCGCCGAGAACGTTCCCCTGGCGGTGGACGACCTGGACGGGCTCGCCGCGTTTGCGACGGAGCAGGCCATCGACCTCACCGTGGTGGGGCCGGAACTGCCTCTTTCCCTCGGCATCGTTGACCGGTTCGAGGAAAAGGGGCTGCTGATCTTCGGCGCCCGCCGGAATGCCGCCATCATCGAAGCGAGCAAGGCGTTTTCGAAAGACCTGATGAACAAGTATCAGGTACCCACCGCCGCCTATGACGTCTTTACCGAGGTGGAGCCGGCCGTGGCCTTCATCGACCGGGTAGGGGTGCCCATCGTCGTCAAGGCGGACGGGCTGGCCGCGGGCAAGGGGGTCATCATCGCCCATACCCGTGAGGAAGCCGTTGGCGCCGTGACGGACATGCTGTCGGGCAACGCCTTCGGCGATGCCGGTTCGCGGGTGGTCATCGAGGAGTTTCTCACCGGGGAGGAGGCATCGTTTCTCGCCTTCACCGACGGCAAGAACATCATCCCCCTGGCCAGCGCCCAGGATCACAAGGCGGTCTTCGACGGCGACACGGGGCCCAATACCGGCGGCATGGGCGCCTATTCTCCCGCGCCGGTGGTTACCCCGGCCATCCATGACAAGGTCATGGCAGAGGTGATGCGCCGGACCGTGGACGGCATGGCTGCCGAGGGGCGCCCCTATCGCGGAGTGCTGTATGCCGGGCTCATGATCAACGGCGATCAGGTGAAAACCCTCGAATTCAACGCCCGTTTCGGCGACCCCGAGTGCCAGCCGCTGCTCATGCGGATGAAGTCGGATATCGTGCCCGTGCTCCTGGCGGTTGCCCGGGGTGACCTGTCGGGCATTGAGCTCGAATGGCACGACAAGGCCGCCGTTTGTGTCGTCATGGCCGCCGGGGGATATCCCGCCGATTACCGGAAGGGAGACGAGATCCGGGGGCTGGAGGATGCGGCCCGCATGGAGGATCTGTTCGTGTTCCACGCCGGCACATCCCGGAAAGACGGCCGTATCGTCACCAGCGGGGGGCGGGTGCTGGGGGTTACCGCCCTCGGCGCCACGGTGGGCGAGGCCATTGATCGCGCCTACCGGGGGGTCCAGGCAATTTCGTGGGACGGCGTCCACTACCGCACAGACATCGGCGCCAAGGCGCTCACGCGTTGACAGGGGAGGTTGCGATGGAAAACCCTCAGGTGCTCATCATCATGGGGAGCGATTCGGACGTTCCCGTCATGGAAGAAGCGGCAAAGGCCCTTGATGCCTTCGGCGTGACCTGGGAAATGCGGGTGGCGTCAGCCCACCGTTCGCCGAAAAAAGCGGCGGGTCTCGCCTCGGCCGCGGCCGCGCGCGGCGTGAAGGCAATCATTGCCGGCGCCGGCGTGGCTGCCCACCTTGCGGGGGTCCTCGCCGCCGAGACCATCCTTCCGGTTATTGCGGTGCCAATGCCGGGAGGGGCGCTCAACGGCGTCGACGCCCTGTACTCCATGGTGCAGATGCCGGGCGGGATTCCGGTGGCCACCATGGCCATCGGCAAGGCAGGAGCCAAGAATGCCGGTCTGTTCGCGGTGCAGATCCTGGCCCTCGGCGATGCCGCCATGGCCCGCAAGCTGGTGGAATACAAGGCGGCCATGGCGGAAGAGGTGGAGGCCAGGGACCGGGATCTCCAGGCTCGGTTGGGCCGGATGTAGAGGAATATTAACTTGCTGTAATTGTGCGGGTTTGGCAGCGGGTCCAGCAGCTTTCCGCTTGACAAAATCTGCATCTGCTGTATAACAAATTGCGATTTTCATCAACCTGTTAGAAAGGGGTAAGAATCACATGAAAAAGGTTATTGCTTCTCTCGCGCTGTCCGTATTCTGCGCCGGCCTCGCCTTTGCCGCCGACGACATCGTCCTCAAGGCCAAGAACGGTGATGTGAAGTTCCCGCACAAGGCCCACCAGAAGGTTATCCCCGACTGTAAGAAGTGCCACGAGAAGGGCCCGGGCAAGATCGAGGGCTTCGGCAAAGAGATGGCCCACGGCAAGGGGTGCAAAGGCTGCCACGAAGAAATGAAGCAGGGGCCGACCAAGTGCGGCGAGTGCCACAAGAAGTAATGATTGCTTGATCTTGCTTCTTTGTGATGTACCAAAGGGATAACAGGGATTTACTGTTATCCCTTTTTCTTGACCGAGAAAATAATTAAATTAAATTAACTGTTTGTTTTTTCCGGATATTTTTGTTTATAATCGTCTCTGCCCTGGTCGGGGGTCTGGCATTGACGACCATAATCCTAAACATTGCGGGAGCGTTACCTTGACAACCAGCGATCGCGGCTTCTTGCAGGCACTGTGGGATTTTTTCTGTTCCCTCAAGTTGGCTATTTTCCTTCTCATTCTCCTGGCGGCAACGTCCATCATCGGTACGATCATTCCGCAGCAGAACCCGCTTCCCCCTGAGTATCTCGCAGCCATAGGCGGCACGGGAGGCATGAAGTTCAAGGTCTACTCGACCCTCGGCTTTTTCGACATGTACCACTCCTGGTGGTTCATCCTGCTGCTCTATCTGTTCACGGTCAACATCGTTGCCTGCTCCATCAAGCGGCTGCCCCGGGTATGGAAAACCATCTCCGAGCCTACGCTCGTCATGGACGAGGGCTTTGAGCGGACCCTGACGCTTACCCATGATTTCAAGAAAGAGGGTGATGCGGCTGCCCTCAACGAGAAGATGAAGACGTTCCTCAAGGGCGAATTTGCCGAGCCGGTGGTGACCGAGCGGGATGGAGAGTTCCATCTCTTCGCCCAGAAGTCGCCGTACAGCAGGCTGGGTGTTTATGTGGTGCACCTGAGCATCGTCATCATCTTCATCGGCGCCCTGCTCGGATCGTTTTTCGGCTACAAGGCCTATGTGAACATCGTTGAAGGCTCGGGAACCTCCACGGTCATGTCTCGCAAGGGCGTGCCGATCGATCTCGGCTTTACGGTCAAGTGCGAGGATTTTTCAGTTTCGTTTTACGACACCGGCGCCCCCAAGGAGTTCAAGAGCCTCCTCACCGTCATCGACGGCGGCAAGGTGGTCATCGACAAGCGTCCGGTCATCGTGAACGATCCGCTGACCTACAAGGGAATTACGTTCTACCAGTCGAGCTACGGTCCTGCGGATGAGGGCGGCCTCTATCACCTCACCGTGCGCGAGCGCAAGGGGGGGGCTCCCGTGCGGGTTTCGCTATCCATGGGAGAGCGGAAGGTTCTGCCCGACGGTTCCGCAGTCCAGCTCCTGGAGGGCACTGACGAGATCGGACGCTTCATTCCCCAGTTCCGGGGACCGGCGGTGAGGGTCGCCGTTGAGCCCAAGAGCGGCGAACCCCAGGCGTTCATCGTGTTCCAGAACTATCCGGAATTCGACGTCCAGCGTGGAGCGGACCTTATCTTCACCTACGAAGGGGCCGATCTCAAGATGTTCACCGGACTTCAGGTTGCCAAAGACCCGGGCGTCTGGGTGGTGTGGCTGGGGTGCACCCTGATGGTGGTTGGCTGCTGCATGGCGTTCTTCATGTCCCACAAGCGGATCTGGATACGGGTTCGCAAGGGGCATGTGACCCTCGGCGGCACCGCCAACAAGAACCAGCCGGGATTCCAACTCGCCTTCGACGCCCTTGTCGAAAAACTGAAAACTCTGTAAGTACGGGTGGAGGATTGACCAATGACCAGTTCCATGCTGTTCAACATCACGACGTTCTCCTATCTGGTCTCCATGCTCGCCTTTTTTGCCTTCCTGGCGAGCAGGAACCGTCATGTGGGGATGGCGGGAAGTCTCATTTCCTATTTTGGCTTCTTCGTCCACACGGCCGCCATTTTGCTCCGCTGGAAAGAGTCCTATGACATCGGGCACGGCCACGCTCCCCTGTCGAACCTCTACGAGTCGGTGGTTTTCTTTGCCTGGACCATCGTTCTCATCTTCGGCATCATTGACCTGAAGTACAAGTACCGGGTCGTGGGCGCGTTCGTCATGCCCTTTGCGCTCCTCGGCATGGCATGGGCCCAGTTGACGCTCAACAGCGGCATCGAGCCCCTTGTTCCTGCGCTCCAGAGCAACTGGCTGCTCTATCACGTCGTCACCTGCTTCCTGGGCTATGCCGCCTTTGCCGTTGCCTGCGGCATCTCCATCATGTATCTGATCAAGGCGGGGAAGGAGGATTCGTCCCAGTCGGCGCAGGCCGGCGGAATCATCTCCATGTTCCCGCCCACGAAGATCCTGGATGATCTCAACTACAAGGCGATCATGATCGGGTTCCCGCTGCTCACGCTCGGCATCATCACCGGCGCGGCATGGGCCAACTACGCCTGGGGCACCTACTGGAGTTGGGACCCGAAGGAAACCTGGTCGCTGATCGTCTGGTTCGTGTATGCCGCATTCCTGCATGCCCGCTTCACTCGCGGGTGGGTCGGAAAGCGCGCCGCCATCCTTTCCATTGTGGGATTCGCGGCCACCATCTTCTGCTACCTCGGCGTGAACCTCCTTCTCTCCGGTCTCCACAGTTACGGAGGAGGGTAGGCCTTCCGTTGGCAGTGCTCTTGCATTGCTTGCAGGGCATGCCTGACAATTTTTCCCGACATACCCTCATCGCTTCGGCGCCCATACGGGCGCCGAAGTTCGTGCGTTCCGCCATGAAAGCGCTGTTGGCCGGCAGTGTTTGTCGCCTTCTGGCTGTTTCCCTCGTTATGTCAGCCACTTCCCTTTGGTCGGCGCCTATCCCCGGCATCCCTGACGGATGCGCCACGCGTTGTCACAGGAGCAAGGCCCGCGATGGCGTAGTGCATGGGCCGGTGGCCTCCGATGATTGCATCGCCTGTCACAATCCCGTCGGTGCGGCGGTCCACCCCAAGCAGCAGGGGGCGTTCCGGCCTGTGGCGAAAGGTGCTGCCCTCTGCCAGATCTGCCATGAAAGCATGGCATCGAAGAAGGTGGTTCATCCCCCGGTTGGCGGAGGAGAGTGCCTCTCCTGCCATGACCCTCACCAGTCGGCCAATCCGTCACTTCTCAAGGCGCGCGGTGCTGCGCTCTGCTTCGGTTGCCACGATGCCGCTGCCTTTTCCTTCCGCCATGGCCATCTGCCCGTCACCACCGGCGAATGCCTGAAGTGCCACGACCCCCATCAGTCAGACTCACCGAGGCTTCTCCGCGGGAGCGGGGCGGCTCTTTGTTTCCGGTGCCATGACGAAAAAATGGCAGCGGGCCGGTCAATTCACCAACCCGTGGCGCGGGGAGAGTGCTGCGACTGTCATAACCCGCACGGGTCCTCCTTCCCGAAGCTTCTGCGGAATGCCTATCCCGAGGCGCTGTACCTGAGCTACGAGCAGAATGACTTTGCCCTCTGTTTCACGTGCCACTCCCGCCAGATGGCCGACGACCGCCGCACGGATACCCTCACCGGCTTCCGCAACGGTGACTATAATCTGCACTATCTGCACATCAACAAGCCCGACAAGGGGCGTTCGTGCAAGACCTGCCACGACGCCCATGCGGCGCCGCAGCAGCGGCTTGTCAAAGAGCGGATTCCCGGCTTCGGCAGTTGGGACATACCCATCCGATACACAAAGACGGATACCGGCGGCACCTGCGTTGTGGGGTGCCACAAGCCGAAATCCTACGACAGGCTCCGCGCGGTGAGCAACCCGTAGCGGCTGGAGGATACATGCTGGGGAAAGGACTATGGCTGGCCGTCTGTGCCGTGATACTGCTGGGCACGCCGGCGACGGCGGGCACAATCGCCTTTGTGGCGCCGACGCCCAATACCTGGGTCGGCCGATCGGATCATCTGGTTCTCAAGCTGAACAATCCCGAAATCACCGCTGTCCGCATCAATGTCAATGGTGTTGTCGGCGATATGCTGGCTATCTCGTCGCCCGAGTACCGCAAGGCCTTCCAGGATTTCCTCATCGTGCAGCCCCTCTGGGATCAGGGCCGCAACGAAGTCTCCGTTGAGGCGTATGCCGGCAAAGAGCGGGTCGAGACCACCGTTGCGACCGTCTATTACGCTCCTGGCAGGGATGGTGCGACGGTGCCGCCCGAGTTCAAGCCGTTTGCCTTCCATGTGGCCGATACGGAGAGCAGGTGTGCCGGTTGCCACAACATGGCGCCGAGCCCGGCCCAGCTTCTGAGCACCCAGGAGCGGGAAAACCCCTGTTTCGGCTGCCATCGCGGCATGCTCAAGGTGGCGTTTGTCCATGGCCCGGCCGGGACTTACTCCTGCGTCTATTGTCACAAGGAAAAGGCATCCCCGAAATATTCGGTGCCCAAGCGCGACAGTGCGCTCTGCGTCGAGTGTCACGAGGACAAGTCAACGGATTTCGCCAAGCGGAAATACGTTCACGGCCCCATTGCCGGCGGCATGTGCGAGGTATGTCATGATCCCCACGGCAGCGCCAACCGGGCCCAGTTGCGGATGCCGATCAACACGCTCTGTCTTTCCTGCCATGAGGCCGTTGCCAGGAGGCCCCATATCCTGAGGACACCGTCGGGAGAGGGGCACCCGGTAAGCGGCAGGAAAGACCCCTCTGCGTCAGCCTCGGGGCGGGACATGTCGTGCATATCATGCCACAATCCCCATGCGGCGGATGTGCGTTATTTCTTTGTGAATAACGCGGAAGAACGCATGGCATTGTGCCAGATGTGCCATAACAAGTAGACTAGGGCTGGCGGCGTACGATTGCCGGACTATTCTCATGGAACGAGGTGACCATATGAACGTTCTGAAGCTCATCCGCAGGTTCGTCGGTGCGGCCGTCCTGTGCGCCCTGTGCGCCGGCTGCGCAGGACAGCAGGTCCGGGAGGAGCGGCGCTACTTCTGGCCGCCGCTGCCCGAGCGTCCCAGGATCGAATGGCTCGGTGCCTACAGCAGCCAGAACGACTTCCCGAAGCAGGGATTCGCGTCGTTCATGGCAGCCATTGCCGGGGAAGAACAGGCCATGAGCCTGACCAAGCCGCTGGATGTCTATGCGGATGGCCAGAACAGGATTTATGTGGCAGATCCGGGCCTTCGCGGCGTGGTGGTGTTCAACATGAAAGAGCGGAGCGTGTCGATGCTCGGCGGACCCCAGGCGGCTAACCAGTTTACCACCCCGGTTTCGGTCACTGGTGATTCCCAGGGGAATATTTACGTTTCCGATGCGGAAAAGGGGGGGATACTAGTTTTTGACAGATTTGAGGTGCCGCGTCGTTTTATCGACACCAAAGCTACTGTCACGAGGAACACTGACATCGCCGTGGATGAAAAGCGTCAGAGAATTCTCGTGGTGGATGCGCGCGAGCACCGGATTGCCATCCTCGACATGCAGGGGGGGCTGCTTTCCGCCTTTGGAAAACGTGGCATCGAAGACGGCGAATTCAACTTTCCCGTGGCGGTGGCCATCAATCGCAAGGGGGAGATCATCGTAGGCGATGCCATGAACGCCCGGGTTCAGATCTTCGATCAGGACGGGAAGTTTCTCCGCAAGTTCGGGCGCCGGGGCGACGGGCCGGCCGATTTCCAGATCATGAAAGGCGTGGCCGTCGACTCGGAGGATCATATCTATGTGACCGAGGGAAAAGGTCACAAGCTCATTATCTTCGGCACCAACGGCGAGTATCTTCTCACCGTGGGCGGACTCTACTCCGCCATCACCACCGGCAAGCAGGCCCCCGGCGGATTCGTCATTCCTCAAGGGGTCTTCATTGACGACAAGGACGTCATTTACGTGGTTGACCAACTCAATCGGCGGTTCCAGGTGTTCCAGTACATCTCCGACGATTTCCTCAAGCGCAACCCCATCCCGGGATGGCAGGAGTAATATCGGTTCCTTCGCCTGCCAGGAGTCTGTCCGACTTGGGAAATCAAAGCGAAAGCTCGGCTGGCCCAGGGCAGATTGTGTCGATTGCGCAGGTCAATTGTCATTTCACTGGCAGAAAAACCGGCGAAATATGAACCGACCAGACGGATTTGCAGCGGCTTTACGCTAAGTCAGACAAACGCCCGAAACCCGCGGTTTCCGAAGAGCCCTCGCCAGCATGGTTGCTGTCGGGGGCTCTTCTTATTTTTGTCATCAACAAGTTATTTAGCGGATGTATTGAGTGTCAGTGCCATCTTCCCTTCGGTTCTGTAGCGAGTTGCGGTTAGTGCCAAAAAAATGTAGCGCTATATGGCGTTCGAACTTCTCGGAAATACGTCCCGGGACAACGTTGCCGAGAGAAATAGGCTTGATTGGTGTAATCCGTGTGCGTGTATCCAACCGTAATTATTGATCTCCAGGTCTTTTATGAGAAGGCGTTGAATATTGGCGTGCTGGTTGCATTGTGTATCTCATCCATTGGTATCAACGCGAACGGCTGAGAAAGCACATAGTACCCACGTGAAAGGAGAACGCAGCATGAGAAGCGAAGCAAAAATCGGATTGGCCCTGACCGCACTCCTGGTGGCCGTTACCGCGGCGGGAGCCGCCAGCATCAAGAATACCAAGCACGACCTGAGTTCCGGAAGCACCGGCGCCACATTCAAGGCGACGAACACCGACCAGATCTGTGTGTTCTGTCACACCCCGCACAACTCGGTGCAGGACATTCCCCTCTGGAACCGCGGCAACCCCACTGCCACAACCTTTACGCTCTACTCCTCCAGCGGCATGAACAACGCGCCGGTCAAGCAGGGCTTTACGGCCGACTCCATCTCGCTCTTCTGCATGAGCTGTCATGACGGGGCCACCGGCCTGGGTGGCGCGGTGCACAACGACCCCAACGGCGTGGCAATCACCATGGTGGGGGGGAACGATGTGATCACCGGCGATGCCAACCTGGGCACCGACCTGAGTAATGACCACCCGGTCAACTTCCTGGTTACCGCCTCCGGAATTGCCGCCGACGGCAACCTGGGCGCCCTCGATACCGGTACCAACCCGCCGACCATGAAGACCGCGGACGTGACCAACGGCCTCCCCCTCTTCAGGTCCGCCCGCGGAGCCACGACCCTCGAGTGCGGCAGTTGCCACAAGGTCCACGACAACACCGACGCTCCGTTCCTCCGTACCACCATGGCGGGCAGCAAGCTCTGTCTCGGCTGCCACAAGAAGTAGGGGGACCTCTCCGGAACGAGGGTGGACTCTGGTCCACCCTTTTTTACGCAGCGGTCCGGCTTGTGGTGCCTGCAGCCGGTCGCCCGGAGGGTGGTTTCTCGTGGAGTGGGTGTGAACGTGTTGCCGTCTCCGGCGGAATGCCGGAGTGATCCGTGGGTTCCATGACGCTAGGACGCATGCACATAGGGCTGGCGTCAGTGTCGGTCTTGGCCGGCCTGGTTCTTTGCTCGCCCGCATCGGTGCGGGCCGGTATTTCCGGCGAGGCGGAGCTGGGATACGTGCGCTATGAGGCCGATGCCAACGGCTCCCGGATCAGCGATGCCCATTCGTTCTATCAGCGCTACTCCTTGCTGTATGAGACATCCGGCGAGCTTTACAAGGGCAGGGTCGGGCGCTACGACCTTGCCCTGGGCTACGAGTGGGGCTCCTTTGATACGAAGATAAAGAATCCCTCCAATCCCACCGACCCCCAGACCAACTACAACCCCTCCGTCAGTGCCGGGCATTTGCTGTATCGCGGCGAAGTGGTGCTCGATCCGCTGGAGCTCCCCCTGCGGCTCAGAGCCTACAGCTATGACACGAACCGGATCAACATGCACGAGGACCTGTCCGGCATTGACGGTTCGTCGATCTTTGCGCCGAGGCTGATCACCAACCTTTACGACGGTACCCACATCAATAGCGGCGCAACCCTGGTCTTCGGGGTCAAGAACGGCCTGACCAATGGTTATAACGCCATTTTCCGGCATATCCCGCTGGTCATGCTCGACTACCGCGACGATCTCAACCGGGACCTGAAGAGTCTGACCCCCGTGGATACGCGCATGCGCCGTCTGGCCTTCGTGAGCCTGAACAAGAGGGACAACTGGTTCCACTACCGGACCACCGACTTCAGGGACTACCTCAACACCGACCAGTCCTTCAAGGAAACCCAGATGCAGATCGGCACGGTCGATCACCTGCTGGCGCGGCGGTGGATCGACCTGACCAACTGGGTGAAGATCTCGGCCGACGGCCAGTTCACCAAGCACGCGAGTTCAATGCCGGCCAACTCCTTTGAAGCTTACGAGCTTAACCTGTTCGCCGTGGCTTCCCGCAAGACCTGGGATGCACGGACCTTTTCCAGCTTTTCCCGGCTGCTCGACGATGAAGGGATTACCCTGGAGCGGACGGTGCCCTTCTATGCAAGCGGTGTCCTTGGCGCCGATGTGGACTGGAAGGCCAGCCTCTATTCCAATGAAAAGCGGATTCAGTCCCCCAGCGGCAGCGTGGTCAACAACTCCAACTACAACGCTTCGGTTCGCGCCGACATGTTCCGGCGCTCTCCCTTCACTCTGGGGGTGGTGGTGCGTGGGGAGAGCACCGAGAGTTACGGCTCGAAACTGCTTTCCTTCGAAGGAGGCGTCGAAACGGCAAGCACTGCGCGCCTTTCGCGTGACTACAGCCTGTCGGGGAGCTATACGGTCAAGTACTTCGATGCGACCGGCGGTACCGGTTCGGGCGACGGCTACCTCAACCAGAACGTCCTTGGCCGTGTGGCGTATGTGGCATCGCCCACCTGGCGTTTCGAGGTGGAGGAGGACCTGTCCGCGGCCAGCGGCACCAATCCGCGCAACTTCAACAATTCGGCGATCACCGTGAACAGCGGATTCAGCAGCGGCACGAGCACGGTATCGGGCTCTGCCATCTCGTTCCAGCGCCGCAACAGCGAAATCGACGAATATGTCCGCTCCGTTACCACG
The DNA here is from genome assembly GCF_059620965.1 of Geobacter sp. PheSNFMC. Lineage (NCBI taxonomy): Bacteria > Pseudomonadati > Thermodesulfobacteriota > Desulfuromonadia > Geobacterales > Geobacteraceae > Geobacter > Geobacter sp. PheSNFMC. The sequence goes on along the minus strand of NZ_JCAMRN010000039.1, from coordinate 27,434 downwards.
GTCAGCGCGGCCTGGCGTCCCTTCTCCCGCACCTCGCTCAGCTTTTCGGTCAGCGAAGACGTCCTCATGCAGTCGGGAGCGCCGACCGACTTCCTGACCACCTTCCGCAGTACCATCGACTACAGTACGCCGACCTTTTTGGCCCGGATGCGCAACAGCTACAACGTGCGGATGGTCGGTGGCGAGAGCATCGACTATCTGGAAAGCGTGGGCACCCTGGAATACCGTCCCGTCCGGCAGTTGGAGGGACTTCTCACCTATACCTACAACGTGGGCGACGTGGACGTGAACACCAGGAGCGAGTTTCTGGACCTGCGGCAGCGGCTGGGTTACAGCTTCTACACCCTGAGCGGGGCGAACAGGAAACTGCTGGAACTCTACGAGGAGTTCACCTATAATCGCACCCTGAACACGGGGACGGTGGCCAACGAGCTCAACACCACCAGGCGGTTTACCCTGGGCGCGCGGTATTTCCCGCTCCGCAGCCTGTTTGTTGGGGCGGATGCGCGCTACTCGCTCATCGAGCCGGGAAGCATCACGGAGCAGCTCTATACCGGCGTGGTGGGACTCAATTTCCGGAAACTCCAGGCTAACCTGGAGTATACCTACGGCAAGCGGGACGGCAGCGACAACCGGATCGAGAAGCGGATCGCCGCAAACATGAAGAAGTTTTTCTGACAACGGGTTCCGTCGCCCCTGCTGGATACCAACTGTGAAAAAACCGGGCCGGACCCGGTTTTTCTTTTGTCGCCATGGCCGATTCCATTACCTTTTCCATTATCATTCCCGTGAAGCCGGGCGGAACCGTCCGTGCCCTCGATCGCCTCAGGTCGGTCGCGTATCCCTCCTCGCACATGGAGGTCCTGGTGGCCGAGGGGACGCGGCCGAGCCGTCAGCGTAACCAGGCTGCAGCCGCTGCAGCGGGCGAGATGCTCTACTTTCTGGATGACGACTCTCTGGCCTCACCGGATTTTCTGGCGCGGGCGGCGGCGCATCTGGCCGATCCCTCCGTAGCCGCCGTGGGCGGCCCGTCGCTCACTCCTGCATCCGACAGCCGATTCCAGCGCGCCATCGGCGTCGTTCTGGCGTCACGGCTGGGTGGGGGCGGGGCGCGCAACCGCTACCGCGCCACCGGCAGCCCACGCCGGACGAGCGAGCGGGAACTGATCCTGTGCAACCTGGCCATGCGCCGGGATGTCTTCCTGGCGGAGGGAGGCCTTGACGAGCGGCTCTACCCCAACGAGGAGAACGAGCTCATGGACCGGATCTCGAAGCGGGGAATGGGCCTCGTGCACGACCCGGACCTGGCTGTCCGGCGGAGCCAGCGATCTACGTTCCGGGCGTTTGTCCGCCAGTTTTTCGGCTACGGAAGGGGGCGCGGAGAGCAGACCCGCATTGCCGGTGTGCGCTCTGTGGTTGATTTCCTGCCAACGGTGTTTCTGATCTACCTGCTTCTCCTGCCGGTCGCGCCCTGGGCTCCCTGTTTCCTGCCTGCCGCCCTCTACGGTGCGGCGGTGATGGTGTCGGCCCTGTCGGGCGCCGTGCGTTCGCGCCTCTATGCCGCATTGCCGTGGCTTGTGGTGCTCTATCCGACACTCCACCTCTGTTATGGGGCCGGCCTCTTGAAAGGCCTGCTGACACCCCGCTTCAGGTCGGAGGCAGGGGAAACCGCGGCGGTCACGATCCGTTGCATCAAGGAGTTCGGCGCTCCCTGGCATCTGCCTGCCCACGGTACCGGGGAGGTTCCACAATGACGGCATCGCCGCTGCCGCACAAGCGCATCCTGCTCGTCTTTTTTCTTCTGGTGACCGTGACGGTCTACGGGAACACTTTTTTCAACCAGTGGACCTATGACGATATCCCCGTTGTCCTGAAGAACCCCGATGCCCACTCGCTTGCCGGTTTTGCCCGGAACACGATGCCCGGCCGCCCCATGCGCGAGCTCACCTACATCCCCGACCATCTCCTGTTCGGCGACCAGCCCGCCGGCTATCGCATCCAGCAACTGGCCTGGCACGGAGTGAACGGACTGCTGCTGGTCGCCCTGTTCCACGCCCTGGGGGTAGAGCTTCCCTTTGCCCTCATGGGGGCGCTTCTCTTCCTGGTGCACCCCCTCCAGTCCGAGTCGGTGGCCGGCATCGCGCACCGCAAGGAGTTGCTGGCCCTGCTCTTTGCCCTCGGTGCCGTGCTCTGCTTCGTGGGGAGTTTCGCCGCCGCCGGGGGGCGGCGCCTTGCCTTGTGGCTCGCTGCTCTTGCCGCGTACGGCGGCGCACTCCTTGCCAATGAGGCCACGGTGACGCTGCCGCTCGTGGCTCTCCTCTACGAATGGCTGATGGTGGAACCGGGGAAACGGGTGCTGCTCAGGCGCCCCCTCGTGGCACTTCTCTTCCTCGTGGCGGCCGGTGCGGCGCTCATGTACCGGTTCCGGGGGCTCCTGGCCCCTGAACATTTGCTCACGGTCTATTCCAAGAACAGCTTTGGTGCTTCGGAGAGCTATCTTCCCCTCTTCATGGGTGCCATGAAGGCCTTCGGATTCTATCTCTCCAAGATCGTTCTCCCGGTCCGCCTGGCCCCCGAGTATGTTTTCCGGCTCTCCGAAAGCCTCTGGCAACCGTGGGCGTTGCTGTCGCTCGGGCTCCTTGCGGCAGTGGCAAGCGCGGCGGTCTTTCTCCGTCGCCGGCTTCCCCTGGTATCGTTCGGTATCGGCTGGTTCCTCATCTTCTGGCTGCCGGTTTCCAACCTGGTTCCCGTGGCCTACCTGGCGGCGGACCGGTACATGTACCTCTGCCTTCCCGGCGTTGGGCTCGTCCTGGCGGGCTGTCTCCAGCGCTGGCCCCACCGGAGGTTTGTCGGCGCCTCCTGCCTCGTGATTGTTGTGTTCGCCGGGCTCACCGTGATACAAAACGGGTACTGGCGCAGCGAACATACCCTCTGGCGGCATGCGGTCAGGGTCAATCCCGACTCTACCTGGGTGCGCGAGACGGTGGGGCTGAGTTACCTGCTGACGGGGGATTACGAGCAGGCGGCGGCGCATGCGCGGGAGGCGCTGCGGATCGACCGGTTCAACATCCGGGCGTACCTGACCCTGGCCAAGGCCGAGGAGCGGCGCGGCAATCTGGCCGAGGCGGTGCTCAATTACGAGAAGTTCACCATGTTCGGCGCCATGGAGTACCCGGACGAAGCCGCCCAGGTCAGGCTCTATCTGCCTGTCCTGCGGCAGCGTCAGGCAGTGCAGAAGCAACATCAGTGAGGTGCCCGGTGGAACTGAGTATCGTTGTTCCGATCTACAATGAGGAAGAGACTATTCCGCATCTTCATGCGCGGGTGAGCGACGCCCTGACCGGGTCAGGCATCGACTACGAGCTGATTCTCGTGGATGACGGCTCCTCTGACGGCTCGTTCGCCCTGCTGCGGGAGATTGCCCAGCAGGACCGGCGGGTGAAGGTGATCCGCTTCCGCCGCAACTTCGGCCAGACCGCCGCCATGGCGGCCGGCTTCGATGCGGCCCGGGGCAGGGTCATCGTGCCCATGGACGGCGACCTCCAGAACGATCCGGCTGATATCCCGATGCTCCTGGCCACGATCGACGAGGGATACGACGTGGTCTCGGGCTGGCGCAAGGACCGGCAGGACACCTTCGTCAACCGGCGCCTTCCCTCCATTATCGCCAATGCCCTCATCTCCCGGATGACAGGGGTCCACCTCCACGATTACGGCTGCACCCTGAAGGCCTACCGGCGCGAGGTGCTGGACGGGGTGAACCTGTACGGAGAGATGCACCGGTTCGTCCCCGCCCTGGCCTCCCAGGTGGGGGCGCGGGTGGCGGAGATCCCGGTCCGTCACCATGCCCGCCTCTACGGCACGAGCAAGTACGGCATCTCCCGCACCATGCGCGTCGTTCTGGACCTGATGACGGTGAAGTTCCTGCTCACCTACTCCACCAAGCCGATCCAGCTCTTCGGCAAGTGGGGGATCTATACCATCCTGGCCGGATTCCTGACCGGCGGGCTCACCCTCTCTATGAAGCTCTTCGAGGGGATGAGCATGAACCGCAATCCCCTCCTGATCCTGACCGCCTTTCTCCTCTTCGGCGGAGTACAGTTCATCGCCCTCGGCCTGCTGGGCGAGGTGAACGCCCGCACCTATCACGAGTCCCAGGGGAAACCGATCTACGTCGTCCGGGAGAAGATCAATCTGGATGAAGGGTAGGGGGGCGGCGCCGTGAGGATTCTCATGCTGGCCCCCACGCCGTTTTTCGCCGACCGCGGATGCCACGTCAGGATTTACGAAGAGGCCCGGACGCTCATGGCCCGCGGGCACCAGGTGCGGATCGTCACCTACCACCTGGGGCGGGACATGGCGGGCATCCCCACGGACCGCACCCTGCGCGTCCCCTGGTACACGAAGCTCTCCGCCGGGCCCTCCTGGCACAAGCCCTACCTGGACATCCTCCTCTGCGGCACCGCCCTGCGCGCGGCCCGGCGCCTGCGGCCCGACCTGATCCATGCCCACCTGCATGAAGGGGCGTTCTTCGGCGTGTTCCTGAAAAAACTGCTGGGCGTCCCCCTCCTGTTCGACTGTCAGGGGAGCCTCACCATGGAATTGGCCGACCACGGGTTTGTCCGCGAAGGGTCGCTGCTCTACCGGTTTTTCGCTCTGCTGGAGGGGTGGATCAACCGCAGCGCCGATGCCATCGTGACCAGTTCGGGGCCGGGCCGGACCGATCTCGTCACGAAGTGGGGGGTGCCGCCGGCAAAGGTGACGGCCCTCATGGACGGGGTCGATACCGCGGTGTTCCGCCCCCATGACCGCACGGAGGTGCGCCGCCGGCTCGGCATCGCGCCGGACGTGCCGCTGGCGGTCTATCTGGGGGTGCTGAACCGCTACCAGGGGATCGACCTTCTCCTCTCGGCCATGGTGATCCTCAAATCCCAGGGCAGCCCGCTTCGGCTTCTGGCCATGGGATTTCCGGAGAAGGGGTATCGGCAGAAGGCGCGCGACCTGGGCATCGCCGACATGGTGACCTTTACGGGGCGGATCGACTACGGCAAGGCGCCCCTCTACCTCTCGGCGGGTGACATGGCCGTGTCGCCCAAGGTGTCCCTGACCGAGGCCAACGGCAAGCTCTTCAACTACATGGCGTGCGGGCTCCCCACCATTGCCTTCGATACGCCGGTGAACCGGGAAATCCTGGGCGAGGCGGGCATTTATGCCCGTTATGGCGACGCGGCGGATCTGGCCGCGCACCTGGCCGGCCTGGCAGGCGATGCGGCCGCTCGGGCCGAGCGTGCCCGCCTGGCGCGGGAACGGGCCGAGCGTGAACATTCCTGGCAGGCTCGGGCCGGCATCCTCGAAGCGGTCTACCGCCGGATGAAGCGCGCATAACCGATTGCATTCCCGTGGAAAGTAGAGTATCGTTCATTTCATGAACGACCTTCGCGAAAAGGATGAATCCTATCGCTCCTTTCTGCTCCTGTCGGCCATCTCGTCGGAGGAGCCCCTGTCCCAGCGCGAAATCGCCCGCCAGGTCGGCATCGCCCTCGGGCTCGTCAACTCCTACCTGAAACACCTCGTGGACAAGGGGTTTGTGCGGATCAAGTCCTTTCCCCGGAACCGCTACGCCTATCTCCTCACCCCGCGGGGGCTTGCCGAAAAAAGCCGCCTTGCCTATGAACACCTGAGCTCGTTCACGACCCTCTTCCGCGTTGCCCGCCAGGATTATCTCGCCCTGTTCCGGGCGCTCAGGGCTCAGGGAATCGGGCGGGTGGCCTTCTGCGGCGTGGACGAGGTGGCGGAGATCGCCTACCTGTCGCTGCGGGAGGTGGGACTGGAGCTGGCCCTGGTCATGGACCAGGCGGCCGACGGCCGCGAGTTTTTCGGCAAGCCCGTGGTGTCCATTCCCCATGGGCTCCTGGCGGGCAACCACCATATCGTCATCACCACGTTCAAGCGCCGGGAGGCCCTGCGGGAAGAGCTCCTGCAGCGGGGCGCGGCCCCGGAGCTTCTGCACCAGGCCGGCGAACCGGCCGGCGAAATTCAGTCAATTAGGGAGGAACATCCGTGAAGCGCGCACTCATAACCGGCATTTCAGGCCAGGACGGCTCGTACCTGGCGGAACTGCTCCTTGGCAAGGGATACGAGGTCCACGGCGTCATCCGGCGTTCGTCATCGTTCAATACCGGGCGGATCGACCACCTCTACCGGGACCCCCACGAGCCCGACGTGCGGCTTTTTCTCCACTACGGCGACCTGAACGACGCCAGTTCCATCAACCGGGTCCTGCGCGAGGTGCGACCCGACGAGATTTACAACCTGGGCGCCCAGAGCCATGTCCGGGTTTCCTTCGATGTCCCCGAGTACACGGGGGAGATCGATGCCCTCGGCACTGTGCGGTTGCTGGAAGGCATTCGCGAGACCGGGCTGAACACGAGATTCTATCAGGCATCGTCCTCAGAGCTGTACGGCAAGGTTGTGGAGACGCCCCAGAAGGAAACCACCCCCTTCTATCCCCGCTCACCCTATGCCTGCGCCAAGGCCTACGCCTACTATATCACCCTCAACTATCGCGAGAGTTACGGCATGTACGCCTGTAACGGCATCCTGTTCAACCACGAGTCGCCGCGCCGCGGCGAGACGTTCGTCACCCGGAAGATCACCCGGGCTGCCGGCCGGATCAAGACGGGTCTTCAGGATCGGCTCTATCTCGGGAATCTGGATGCCAAGCGCGACTGGGGCTTTGCCGGGGACTACGTGGAAGCCATGTGGCTCATGCTCCAGCAGCAGGAAGCCGACGACTTCGTGGTGGCCACGGGCGAGACCTGGTCGGTGCGGGAGTTCGCCGAGCGGGTCTTCGCACGGCTCGGCATGCCCCTGGAGTGGCAGGGGAAAGGGGTGCACGAGAAGGGAATCGACGCGAACAGCGGGAAGATCGTGATCGAGATCGACCCCCGCTATTTCCGGCCAGCGGAGGTGGACCTGCTGCTGGGCGATTCTGCCAAGGCCCGGCGCCAGCTCGGCTGGCAGCCCCGGGTGGACTTCCAGGGTCTCGTGGACATGATGACCGATGCGGACCTGGCATTGGCCGAGCGGGAGAAGCGGGCCGATGGATAGGAGCGCCAGGATCTACGTTGCCGGCCACCGGGGATTGGTGGGGTCGGCCATTGTACGGAAACTGACCGCAGAGGGATACGGGAACCTGCTCCTGCGCACGAGCGGTGAGCTGGACCTGCGGGACCAGGCCGCGGTGGCGGCGTTCTTCGCTGCGGAGCGGCCCGACTACGTCTTTCTCGCCGCGGCCAAGGTGGGGGGCATCGTCGCCAACAACACCTATCCGGCCGAGTTCATCTACGACAACCTGATGATCGAGGCCAACGTCATCCACAGCGCCTATCGCACCGGCGTGTCGAAGCTCCTCTTCCTGGGGAGCACCTGCATCTACCCCAAGATGGCGTCCCAGCCGATCCGCGAGGAGTATCTCCTGACCGGCCCACTGGAGCCCACCAACGAAGCCTACGCCATCGCCAAGATCGCCGGCATATCCCTGTGCCGCTCCTACAACCGGCAGTACGGCACCCGCTTCATTGCGGCCATGCCGACCAACCTTTACGGTCCCAACGATAACTTCGATCTTGAGAAGTCCCATGTCCTCCCCGCCCTGATCCGCAAGTTCCACGAGGCAAAGGTCGCCGGCGCCCCTTCGGTCACGATCTGGGGCACGGGTACGCCGCTGCGGGAGTTCATCCACGTGAATGACGTGGCCGACGCCGCGCTCTATCTCATGCGCCACCACGAAGGCAATGACATCGTCAACATCGGCAGCGGCGAAGAGATCTCCATCCGGGACCTGGCGCTGTTGGTTAAAAAAATCGTGGGCTTCGAAGGTGAACTCGTCTTTGACGCGTCAAAGCCCGACGGCACCCCCCGCAAGCTCTCGGACGTGTCCCGGCTGCATTCGCTGGGCTGGCGGCACCGGATCGGGCTGGAGGAGGGAGTGGGGGGGACGTACGAGTGGTTTGTCGGCCAGGGGTTCCCCGCGGAGACGACGTGATCCCCGTTCCGGTGAAAAACATCGCCCGGTTCCTGATGCACCGGAGAGCGTGGCGGTTCGTTTCGTTCGACTACTGCCCCGTCTGCGACACCCGGAGCATGATCGTCTATTCGCGCGAACTCGAACGGTGGCTGGCCGACCTTACCGCGTCGTGGGAGGCCGGGGAAGACTTCAAGCACATGCTCGCCATGAGGGAGAATTTCCTCTGCGTCACCTGCATGGCCAATTCCAGGATGAGGATGCTGGCCCGGACCGTGCTCGATCTGTGCGGCCACGCCACGAGCGGCGACCTGGCGCGCAGGCTCCGCTCCGACCCACAGTTTTCGGTCTACGAAACAGCGGCATACAACATCTTTCGCATCGACGCCCTGAAGGCATGCCCGCGCTACGTGGTTTCGGAGTATCTCGCGCCCGACCGGTTCGGCGAAACCATCGGCGGCGTGCGGAACGAATCCCTCGAGTGCCTGACCTTTCCCGACAACAGTTTCGATGTGGTTATCAACAGTGACGTGCTTGAGCATGTGGCGGATCTCCATAAGTCGCTCGAAGAAGTCCGCAGGGTGCTGAAACCCGGTGGTTATCACGTCCTGACGGTACCGGTCGACTATTCCCTGGAGCACACTGTCGAGAGAGCCCGCATGGGGCAGGGAGGCATCGAGTATCTCAGGTCGCCGGTCATGCACGGCGATACGGTGCGGAACACCGGCGTGCTCGTATTCAGGGATTTCGGCAGGGATGCCGCCTCCTGTCTGAGCCGCGAAGGGTTCCCGTGCCTGGAAATGCAGCTCCCCGGCCGGCACGGAGAGATCGCCTCCGTGTTTATCGGTAAAAAGGCAGCATGATGGACGGCAAGCTTACGTTTCGGGCGGTTGCCGAAGCAGTCGCCCTTCTGCTGGGCGCGGCGAGCATGATCTATATGAGCCGGGTCGTGGGTCCGGAGTACGTCGGTTTCAGCGCTGCGACGAGTGCGGTACTGCTCCTTCTGGCCCGGTTCGCCGACGGCGGCCTGACAGCGCTTTCTTCGCAGCGGCTTGCCCGCGACGACGATACCCTGGGCTCCCTCCTCGCGTTGACTGTTCCGCCGAAGATCGCTCTCTCGTGCGCGGTGATCGCCGCAACGCTGCTGGTGGCCAGGCTCGCCGGGATCGATCCGCGTCTGGCGTACTTCCTGTCAACGGCCGTCTTTCTCATCTTCTTCGAAGTGTTCTCTCCGGCCTGGGTCTTCGTGGCACTGGGAGAGATCAACACGGCGTCTTTTATCCGGGTCGCCCAAAGCTCCATCTATGCCCTGGTCGTGTTTGCGTTCATACGGTCGCCCCTCGACTGGCAGAAGCTGCCGTACATCATGGTGCTGAACTCGGCATTGGGCTGCGTGCTCGCACTGCTGTTCCTCGGCCGGCGCAGGGTGCTTTCGCTGGACCGGCGACAGTTCGGCCCAGCTTACGGCCGGAAAATCCGCCAGGCGTTCGCGGAGAGCCGCCACTTTCTCAAAGCGGATCTCTCCCTGTACGTGTTCACCACGTCAGACCGGCTGATCCTGTATTACTTCGCCACTCCCCATGCGGTCGGCATCTATGAGGCGGCGTACAAGATCATCAATCCGTTCTATGCCATCAGCTCCATCGTTACGCCGACGATGTTCCGGCCGCTTGCCCAATCGTTCAAACAGGGGACACCGGCCGCGGTACTTTCGCGCTTCACCTTTTTGATGCTTGTTGGTACGGTCCCCCTGGGATTTTTCCTGCTCCTGTTTTCGGATAGCATCATCATGACCCTGTACGGCCCTTCGTTCAGCGAAAGCATCGCCTGTTTGCAGGTGCTCGGCTTCGCCATTTCGCTCGGCTATGCGGCAGGGGCGATCGTGCTGCCGTTTTCGGCCTGGAATATGGCTCGGGAGTACGGGGCAACCATGACATACGGCAACATTTTCAATGTGCTGCTCAATGTCGCGCTCATCCCTTCCCTGGGGGGCGTGGGGGCGGCACTGTCGACCGTGGCGGCCAAGCTGGCGGTTGCCCTGGCCGCGTACCGTCATTTCAGGAACGTGACCGATTATCCGATACTCTCCGACCTGCTGCTGTTTGCGGTCATGGCGTGCGCCCCTCTGCTTCTCGTGCTGGCACTCGGTCTGGCCGTTGAAAGCGCCGTGATCCTGATGGCGGTCTATGCCGCTTCATATGCGGCTCTCGTTCTGGTGCTGGTACGAACCCGTTACTCTCGTCTCTGGAAGGATGCAGTTTGATGACTATTACCGATGACTTCATCGCCAAATCAAAGTACTCCGATCTGGGCCGCTACTGCGTTACGGCATTCGTCAAATCGGTCGCTGACGGGCTTGCGCCGGGAAGCAGTCTGCTGGATGCCGGCGCGGGGGAATGCGCCTACAAGGGGCTCTTCCGCCACTGCGACTACAAGGCGGCTGATATGGCAATAGGCGACAGCACGTGGAATTACGACCATCTGGACTATAAGGCCCCCCTCGACAATCTGCCGATTCCGGACGCCAGCTTCGACGCCGTGCTGTGCACCCAGGTTCTTGAGCACCTGCAGAAGCCCCTTGAATGCGTCAAGGAGATGCACCGCGTCCTGAAGCCGGGCGGTCGCCTTTTCCTGACGGTGCCCATGGCGCAGGACGAACATCAGACCCCGCACGATTACTTCAGGTATACCTCGTACGGGCTCAAGTACCTCTGCACGGCGGCGGGATTCAGCGAGGTGAGCGTTGTCCCCATGGGCGGGATGTTCCTGCGGTGGGCCTACGAACTGCCCAGGGCGCTGCGCATGTTCCCCAAGGCACGGAACAGCGGGGCATCCGGAATCCGTCTCGCCGGCGTGCTTCTCTATCCTCTCCGCGTCGCGCTGGGCCTGGTGATTCCCGTCTGCCAGGCCATGCTTCTTTTTCTCGACCGTTTCGACACCGTCCGGAACGACCCGTGGGGCTGGGAGCTGACGGCTCGCAAATGAGAGGGGCGTGCATGCGCGAGATTCCGCTTGTGTCCGTCGCCCTGGCGACCTATAACGGCGAACGCTATCTCAGGCGCCAGCTTGACTCGGTTCTGGCGCAGACCTATCGCAACATCGAGATCGTCGTCTCCGACGACTGTTCGCGCGATGGAACGGTTGCCATTCTGGAGGAGTACCGCCGGGCGCACGGCATAACCTTCCGGGTGAATGAACGCAATCTCGGCTTTGTGAGGAATTTCGAGCGGGCCCTTGCCGGTTGCAGCGGGGAGTTCATAGCGCTTTCCGACCAGGACGACATCTGGCTCCCCGAAAAGATCGAGACCCTGGTGCGGGAGATCGGCCCGCACTCTCTGATATATACCGACGCGCTCCTGATCGACGGGGACGACCAGCCGTTGCCCGGCTCACTGGTGGAGGTTTCCGGGGTAAGGCCGGTCAGCGGCACCTGCTTCGAATACTTTGTCTGCAACAATTGCGTCACCGGGTGCACGGCCATGCTCAGGCGTGATCTCCTGGCAACCGCGCTGCCGATCCCCGAAGAGGAAACCTACCACGACTGGTGGCTCGCGGTCGCGGCCTCGCGCCGCAACGGGGTCGTTTATCATGCCGCGAAGCTGACGAAGTATCGGCAGCACGCACACAATTATACCGGCGCAAACGTGAGGGCGGGGCTGCCGACGCGGATCGCCGCCCACCTCATGGGCAAAACCGCGGCGGAAAAACGCGGATACTATGAGCTGCTTGCCGGCAGGGCGCGTCGCTATCGTGAAATGGCCGACAGGTTGAACCTGACCCCGGCGGAATGGTCGTTTCTGGAAGAGGTCGGCGAATATGCGGAATCTCTTCTTTCCGGCGGCAACAGGATGAAAGCATTCGCTCTGGCACTGAAGCACAGGGATACGCTTTTCCCCGCCGCCGGGAGGGTGGAGAAACTCTTGTTCGTCTTCAGCAAGCTCATTGCCGCCCGGGCAATCTGATTCGTTACGGAGAGAGGGGAGCAGAGTGGCTACACGGTTTTTGTCATCCTTGAAGGCAGCGGTCAAGGAATCGGGAATATTCCCGTCGTATCTGGCCAGAAAAAGGGCGGCCGCGCGATTCCTGAGGGGGAGCGGGCTCGAAATAGGAGCGCTTCACTTTCCGCAGCAGGTCCCGTCCGGCGTAACCGTCAAGTATGTGGATTACGTGTCGCAGGAAGAAAACATCCGCAAGTTCCCCGAGCTCGATGCGGCCAGCATCGTGCCGACCGACTACGTGGAAGATGGATTTACCCTTGCCAGTATTCCGGACTGCTCCCAGGATTTCGTGATCGCCAACCACGTGCTCGAGCACGCATCGAATCCGCTCCAGGTCCTGTCCAACTGGGCAAGGGGCCTTCGGCCGGGGGGAACGCTGTTCATTACCGTGCCGATCGGCAGCAGGTGTTTCGACAAGGGGCGTCCGCTGACGCCTCTGCAGCACTTCATCGATGACTATGAACTGGTGCGGGACGGCAATCCCCAGTCGCTGGACGAAAAAAACCGGTTGCATTACCGGGAGTGGCTGACCATCTCCACGCCCAATTCCGATGCACGAAACCGGCACTACCGGAACCTGTCCGGCGAAGAGCTCGAGTCCCTGGTGGAAACCATGTCGGCCGGCAAGGCGGAAATCCATTTTCATGTCTTTTCGAGGGAATCGTTCGTGACCCTGCTCGACTACTTCACCACCTGCATCAGGAGCGATTTCAGCGTCAAGGCAGTGATCAGATCCCGGGGCGGGGCCGAATCCCTGGCAATTCTGGAACGATCGCCCCAGGCCGGCAGATGAAAGGTGATCGGCTGGCTGACATCAGAACGGCCGGGGTGGTCGTTCTCTACCGGCCCGACAGCTCTGTCCTGGATGCTGTCGCGAGTTACCAGCATCAGGTGCATGAACTGATCGTGGTCGACAACTCCGAAGAGCAGGACCATGAACTCCATTCCCGACTGCGGGACAGGTTCGGCGCGACCATTGTCGGCGAAGGCCGGAACCTCGGCATTGCCGCCGCGCTGAACCGGGCGGCCAGGGAGGCTCTGGTTGAAGGCTTCGACCTCCTCCTGACCATGGATCAGGACAGCCGCGCCGAACCCGGAATGGTCGAGCAGATGCTGGCGTGCCTCGGCAGCGACTGGCGCGACCGGGTGGGGATCGTGGCCCCCTTCCACCTGACCGGCGCCCGGCCGGCGCCCGGCGGAACAACCCCGTGCAGCGACGTCATGACTCCCATGACATCGGGCTGCCTGGTGAATCTCGCCGCATTCCGGGAGGCCGGACCGTTCCGCGACGACTTTTTCATCGATTTTGTGGACAACGAATACTGCCTCCGCCTGCGGAAAAAGGGCTTTCAGGTCATTCGCGCCAACCGGGCGCTGCTCCATCACCGGGTCGGCGACCTGCGGCGCTACGGGCCGTTCGTGGCCACGCACCACTCGCCACTGCGCCGCTACTACAAGACCCGCAACCGCTGCGCGGTCTTTGCCGAATACCTGCGGGATTTCCCGGCCCATTGCCTTTTCGACCTGGTGCGGCTTGGCAAGGAGGTGGCGAGTATCCTCATCTTCGAGCGGGAAAAGACGGCCAAGCTGCGCATGATGTGGCGGGGATTCCTTGATTTCCGACGCGGCAGGTTCGGGCCCTATGGGGGATAGCGGCATGAAGATCGTCTTCCTGGCACCCTTCGGCATCCGTCCCAAGGGAACGGTTGTGGCCCGCATGGTCCCCCTGGCGGCGGAACTCCAGGCGCTCGGTCACCGGGTCACGATTGTCGCCCCGCCGTACACCAATCCCGAAGACTCGGGGCGCACGGAGGAGGTCCGGGGGGTGCGGCTGCGAAATATCCGTCTGGCTCCCGGCGGGGCTGCCCTGTCGGCGCCGGTCCTTGCCTGGCGCATGTACCGGGCCGCCCGGGAGGAAGAGCCGGATCTGATCCATCTGTTCAAGCCCAAGGGGTATGGCGGGCTTGCCGCCATGCTCCACCTGCTGACTGCGTCCCGGCGTGCGCCGCTGTTCCTCGATACGGACGATTGGGAAGGCCGGGGGGGCATGAACGCCCTCCATGACTACTCCCGGGCCCAGCGTCTCCTGTTTGCGTTCCAGGAAGAGTGGCTGCCGCCCCGCGCCAGGGGGGTGACTGTGGCGAGCCGCGAGCTGGAGGCGCGCATGGCAGCCATGGGGGTAGCGCCGGAACGGCTGCTCTACCTGCCCAACTGCGTCGATGACCAGCCGCCGGGCAACGGCGCGCAGGTGAGGGCACGCCTCGGCATCGCCGGCAACGCACCGGTGGTCCTGCTCTATACCCGTTTTTTCGAGTTCAGCCAGGACGATCTGCACCGGATCTTTGCCGGGCTTTTCCGCAAGGTACCCGGCATCCGGTTCCTGGTGGTGGGAAAGGGGCGGAACCGGGAGGAGGAACTGCTGGCTGCCGCTGCGCGGGCGCAGGGTTTTGCCGATTCCCTCCATATCGCCGGCTGGGTGGAGCCCGATGAGCTGCCCCACTGGTTCGCCGCCGGCGACGTGGCTCTCTATCCCTTCGCGGATACCCTGGTGAATCGCGCCAAATGCCCCGCCAAGCTGACGGAGTTGATGCGCGCCGGCGTGCCGGTGGTGGCCGACCGGGTGGGACAGATCGCCGAATACGCGGAGGATGGCATCTCCGGCATCCTCTGCCGCCCCGGTGCCCCCGACGAGATGATCGCGCGGACCGCCGGGCTCCTGGCCGACCCGGTCCGGCGCCGGGCCGTGGGCGCTGCCGGACGCGAGAGAATCCTGTCCCGCTTTAACTGGCGCGACGCCGCAGCGCGGCTCGACGCTTTCTACGACACCCTGACGAGGAGACGGAACCTGACGTGACTACCGAACGAAAAAAAGACCTCCTGCTGATGGGGGCGCTCCTGGCGATCCTCGTGCTCTTTTTCGCCAAGATCCTCTTTACCGGCAAGATCATCAGGGCTCCGGACATTACCAACGAGTTCTACTGGACCATCAAGCACTACAAGGAAATGGGCTTCCCGGACCTGTTCCGGGTGCATCTCCGGGCCGGCTGGGACTGGCTCGCCAACGGCGGGACGACCGAGGGGGGCGGGACCCTGTCGCTCCAGTTCCTCTTCTACCGCAGCCTCATGTTCTGGCTCTTCCCGGCGCCGGCCAACGTGGCCTGGTTCATCGTGTTCCACCTCTTCGTGGGTGGGGCTGGCACCTATTTCCTCTGCCGCGCCATTGGCACGGGGCGCGCCGCGGCGCTTCTGGGCGGGCTGATTTTCGCCATCGCGCCGGAAAACGCCTCGCTCATCAATGCGGGACACGCCCAGAAGATCGCCACCATCAGTTTTGCCCCCTGGGCATTCTATTTCATTGAGCGGGGATACCAGTCCCGGCGGACGATATTCTTTCTCGCCAGTGCCGTGGTGCTGGCCATCCAGTTCTTCAACATGCACTGGCAGATCGCCTTCTATACCTGCCTTGCCATCGGGGCGTACGGTCTGTGCCGGACCGCCGGCATCATCGCGAGTGATCCCGGCAGCCGGACGGGCAAGGGGATTGCCCGGCTCGCCGGCCTCAATGCAGTCATTCTCTGCTTTTTCCTCTCCACGGTCGCCATCTCCCTCATCCCCCTGGCCGATTGGTCCAGGGAGACCACCCGCGGCCTCCAGAGCGGGTCGAACCAGGGGCAGGGGGGGCTCCAGGTGGAAGAGGCCATGTCCTGGTCCATGCCGCCGGAAGAGACCATCACCTTCGTGCTCCCCGGATTTTTCGGTCTGTCCCGCCAGGAGGGGGGCTACGACGACCCCTCCCACGGCACCTACTACTGGGGGCGGATGGTCTTCACCCAGACCACGGACTACATGGGGCTGCTCCCCTGGCTCCTAGCCCCGCTGCCGTTCATCTTCCGCCGCGACCGGTATGCCTGGCTCGCCTTCGGCGCCGTTGTCGGGGGGCTCTTCTTCTCCTTCGGCAAGTACACCCCTTTTTACTGGCTGCTCTACGAGCACTTCCCCGGTATCGACCATTTCCGGGTCCCCAAAATGATGCTGTTCGTCACGACCCTGGGGCTCGCGATCCTCGCGGCCCGGGGAGCCGACCTCCTGCTGGATGACGAGGTCCGTGCCACATCGGCTTTCCGTCGCTATCTGGCAGGAGCCATCGCCCTTGTTCCGGTGCTCCTGGCCTTGCTCGGCATCACCATGGCCGCGCGTCCCTATGTTATGGATCTCCTGTCACCCATGATCACCCAGCCGACCCGCTTCGAGCAGGGACCGGCCCTGGTGGCCCAGCGGTGGCAGACCATCCAGCGGGAAATCGCCATTGCCGCCGCATTTGCCGCGGTCTACGGAGCCGTGCTGTGGAGCTGGGCACGGGGGTGGTTATCGCGCCGTGCCCTGCCCTACCTGCTCGTGGGGGTATTCCTGGTCGACGTGGGGCGGGTGAATGCCAAGTTCATGCTGCTGCAGGATGTGCCGCAGAAGGTCAAGGGCGAGAAATCGCCGGTGGTGGAGTTCCTTGCCCCCATGCCGAAGACCGGCCGGGTGCTCCCCATCGACGGCAGCGACCCCATGGAATACGTGAGCCACGGCATTCCGGTCATGTTTACCTCGAATCCCGTGCAGATTGCCCGCTGGCAGGATTTCCTGGAATCCTTCAACTTTGATTCGGCCATGCCGGATATGATGAATGTCCGCTATCTGGTGCACGATGCCCGGCAGTACGAGGAAGATCGGCAAGCGCTCGGTCCGCGCTATGTGCCGGTCTTTGCCTCGCCGGACGGCAGCCGGCTGGTGCTGGAAAACCGGGGAGTCCTGCCCAAGGCGTGGCTCGCCCCCAGCGCCTTGCTTCTCAGCGATCCGCGCCAGATCCTCGGCATCATGCAGCAGCCTTCGTACAATCCCCGTTCCTTTGCCGTCGTTGAGGTGCCGCCTCCCATCCCCATGCCTCCGCCGATGGCTCAGCCCGCGGGCGATGCGGGCGAGGTGACGGTAACCCGCTACGAGGCCAACGATATCGCCTGTGACGTCAGGGCGGGACGCAACGCCCTGCTGGTGTTGGGTGAGAAGTTCCACGCCGGATGGCGGGCCCGGGTTGATGGAACGCCCACGGAGATTCACCGCGTCAACTACATCCTGCGAGGCGTCT
Organism: Geobacter sp. PheSNFMC; assembly: GCF_059620965.1. Taxonomy (NCBI): domain Bacteria; kingdom Pseudomonadati; phylum Thermodesulfobacteriota; class Desulfuromonadia; order Geobacterales; family Geobacteraceae; genus Geobacter; species Geobacter sp. PheSNFMC. Next base: position 10,279 of record NZ_JCAMRN010000039.1, on the reverse strand, counting down.
ACCTCCCCCCCGGCCGGCACCGGGTCGAGTTCACCTTCGACCCGCTTCCCTTCAAGGTCGGCAAGTACCTGACGCTCACTTCGTTTGCTATTTTCCTCCTGATGGTCGGACGGGAGTGGCTGTTGAGCCGCAGGCGGAGAGGGGGCGGGGAGTGACGATGAGTGGCGCTCCGGAGGAAGGGACGGAAACCCTGGATGAGCTCCGGGCTTACGATCTCAAGATTCTCCAGCAACGGGACGGTTACCGCTTTTCCCTCGATCCCCTGCTCCTGTGCGCGTTTTCCTGTCTGACAGAGGGGGGACGGGGAATCGACCTGGGGACTGGCAGCGGCATAATCCCCCTTGTGCTTGCCCGCCGCTGTCCGGGGAGCACCTTTGTTGGGGTCGAGTTCCAGGAAAGAATGGCGCAGCTCGCCGAGCATAACGTTCATCTCAACGGCCTTGCCGAAAGGATCGCCATCCTGCGGGAAGACGTGCTCGGTCTCCGTCGGCGCTTTCCCGTGTCATCCTTTGATCTGGTACTGTCCAACCCTCCCTACCGCAGGAGGGGGACCGGAAAGATAAGCCCACGGGCCGGTCGGGACGATGCCCGCCACGAATCGACCGCAACCCTGGCCGATTTTCTCGAAAGCGCCAAATATCTCGTAAAAACCACGGGCCGGATCTGCTTCATCTATCACCCGGCCCGCCTCCCCGAGCTCATGGCCCACGCCGCACGCCTCAAGCTCGCCTGTCTGCGCCTTCGGCTCGTACACGGCACCCGCACCGCGCCGGCGCGCATGGCCATGGTGGAGTTCGCCAAGGGGCGCCGGGGCGACCTCGAGGTCCTGCCGCCCCTTGTTGTGCGAAACGATGACTATACCTACTCGGCAGAAGTTGCGGAACTGCTGGGGGAATACGGTCCGGAAGGGGGTTACTCCACGTCGGAGCAATAGTGGCGCTGCATCAGCGAGGCAAGGGCTTCACGGAGCTCCTGGTCGTCCACCTGCTCCGTGGTGTCCTCGATAAACCGCTCTTCGGCAGAGCTCAGCTCTCTTGAGGGCCTGAACGGGGTGTCCCCGTCTTGCGCCGGTGGTTCGATGCGTCCGGCCTTGAGGTAGATGTCGCGCACGACAGGCTCGCCCAGCAGGCTATTCAATCTGGCGGTAATCTCACCCTTCAGGAAACTCAACTGCTGCATCCAGGGCGCGCTCGCCACGGCCAGGGTGAGGGTGCCGTCGCGAAAGGCCACCGGCCGGGCGCGGGACGCAATGCGCTCTCCCACGGCCTCGTCCCAGAGCAGCCAGATGCGTCCCTCCTTCAGGCGACGTTCCGCGGGCTTGCCCCGCAGGACATCGGCCAGGAGGTCGCCCACTGCCCGGGGTCTGCCCATCCGTCCGCGAGAGTCACCCATTGTTTTGACGGCGGCGATGGATGAATCCGCCGATAAGCTGTCCCGCGACGGCGCCGCCAAGGGTGAGTGGGATGAATTTCCAACTGAAGCCGGCCTTTACACGCAGGTAGATGATGAGGGGAATGGAGATGTGGATGTAGAAATACCAGCCGAACGTGAACTTTTCGCACCCCTGACGAAGATAGCCGAGGGGAATATTGATGAGGAGAGCCGTCAGCGTCAGGCCCGAAATCATAAAAAATACGTGCATTGTTCACCTCTTTCGGCATAGTATGGAAGTCTCTGGCGTTTGTCAATCAGCCAGCGAACTCTCGATTTGAAAGGAGCGCCATGGTTCGCGAGGGAGAGCGCGTTGCGATTTTCAACTCGATCCACCGCGTCATGAAAGCCGAAAAGCTCCTCAAGAGCCAGGGGGTGGCAATGCTTCTCATCCCTGCGCCCCGCGACCTCCACGCTGATTGCGGTCTTGCCATCCGCTATGCATCGACCGATGCCGTAGCGGTTGAGGCGAGCCTGCGGGAGGCCGGTCTCGAACCCGAGGAGATCCACGAAATGACCGCTGCCGGCTACAGCCGGCTGCCGTAACCCCGGGCACGCGGCGTCCGTTGCCGCGTATTGCCACGTTCGGTTCCTTCCGGGGCGTTATCTTCGCCTGAGGCAAAGTCTTTTTTGTCTTGACAGGCCGAAGACAGGGGGACTATAGTTAACCTCTTTCTCCATGGTAACGTGCGCGCCGTAGCCGAAGTGTTTGGCGGGGTCGCATAATCTATTGAATTAATTAAGGTAATGCTCGAAAATCTTTCCGACAAACTTGACGTCCTCTTTAAAAAACTCCGCGGTCAGGGGGTGATGAGCGAGGAGAATATCAAGGAGGCGCTGCGCGAGGTGCGGCTCGTCCTTCTTGAGGCCGACGTCAACTTCAAGGTCGTCAAGGACTTTGTCGAAAAGGTTCGTGGCCGTGCCGTCGGCACCCAGGTGCTTCAGAGCCTTACGCCGGGGCAGCAGGTCATCAAGATTGTTCAGGAAGAACTTGTGGCCCTCATGGGCGGGGGCGAGGACAACAGCCTCGATCTGGCGGCAAAGCCGCCGGTCCCCATCATGATGGTGGGCCTCCAGGGAGCCGGCAAGACCACCTCCTGCGGCAAGCTGGCCAGGCTGCTCAAGGGGCAGCGGCGCCGGCCGCTTCTGGTGCCTGCCGACGTCTACCGGCCTGCGGCGATTGAGCAGTTGAAAACTCTCGGGCGGCAACTGTCCGTGGAGGTGTTCGATTCCCGGGCAGACCAGGACCCGGTCGACATCTGCCGCGAAGCGCTCCGTTACGCAACGCTCAACGGCTTCGACGTGGTCATTCTTGACACCGCCGGCCGCCACCAGGTCGACGAGTATCTCATGAATGAGCTCGTCAGGATCAAGGAGGCGGCGGAACCGCGTGAAATCCTCTTTGTCGCCGACGCCATGACCGGCCAGGAAGCGGTCAATGTGGCCAGCGGCTTCAATGACCGGCTCGATATTACCGGCGTGGTCCTCACCAAGCTCGACGGTGATGCGAAGGGTGGGGCGGCGCTTTCAATCCGGGCGGTGACCGGCAAGCCGGTGAAGTTGGTGGGGGTCGGCGAAAAGCTCGACGCCCTGGAAGTTTTTCATGCGGATCGTCTGGTGTCGCGCGTCCTCGGAATGGGCGATATTCTTACCCTTGTGGAGAAGGCACAGGCGACCTTTGATTCCACGGAGGCCGAACGGCTCCAGCAGAAGCTCAAGAAAAGCCAGTTCGACCTGGAAGATTTCCGCAACCAGTTGCAACAGATCAAGAAAATGGGCTCCATCGAGTCGATTCTCGGCATGATTCCGGGGGTTGGCAAGGCCATGAAGCAGTTGCAGGGCGCCCAGCCTTCCGAGCGAGAGCTCAAGAGGATCGAGGCGATCATCGGCTCCATGACCCCTGCCGAGCGTGCGAACCACGCGATCATCAACGGCAGCAGGCGGCTGCGCATCGCCAAGGGGAGCGGCACCACCGTTCAGGAGGTGAACCAGCTCCTCAAGCGTTTCACCGAGGCGCAGAAAATGATGAAGCAGCTCCAGAAACTCGGACCAAAGGGGCTGATGCGCGGCATGAAAGGGATGGGCAAGGGGATGTTCCCCTTTTAGATGAACTAATACGCAGTCCGAAGCAGGATATAACGACATTCACCTATGCGGCCTCCGGGCCGTGACACCACCAGGAGGAAGAGATGGCCATCAAGATTCGTCTGGCTCGTGCCGGGGCCAAGAAGAAGCCCTTTTACCAGATTGTCGTCGCCGACGTGCGTAGTCGGAGAGACGGTCGATTCATCGAGAACGTGGGGACCTACGACCCCAACCAGAACCCCGCCGCCGTCAAGTTCGAGGAAACCAAGACCCTCGAGTGGCTCGGCAAGGGAGCCCAACCGACCGATACGGTCAAGCAGATTCTCAAAAAAGCGGGTATCTGGGAGAAATTCGTCGCAAAGTCTGTGTAATTGAAAACTGATTCCCGGTCCGCCGGTCATTTCCATCACAGAGGTTACCGACATGAGAGAACTCGTAGAGACCATTGCCAGGGCGCTTGTGGACGATCCCACCCAGGTACGGACCACCGAGGAGATGGAGGACGATGCGACGGTGATTAAGTTGACCGTTGCCAAGGAGGACATGGGAAGAATCATCGGTAAGGAGGGTCGTACGGCCAAGGCCATCAGGACCCTGCTGAATGCGGTTTCGACCAAGGATAACAAGAAAGCTGTGCTGAAGATTGTGGAATAATGACGCGAAGCAGTGAGCCGGTGCGGCAGAATGATCTCGAGCTGCTCGGCAAGATAGTGACAACTCACGGGATTCGGGGGCAACTCAAGGTGGCTTCCTTTTCCGGTGAATTTGATACGCTCCTTTCCCTTGAGACGGTCGTGCTCAAGGGAAAGGACGGCAGAATGGAGACATTCCCCGTGGCGCGGGCGACCGTGCATCATAACAGGGTGCTCCTTTCGCTCACGCAGTTTACGAATATAAACGAGGTGCTTCATCTGGTCGGCTGTGAGCTTTACGCCCATCGCGACCAGTTCCCCTCCCTGGAAGATGGGGAGTATTACTGGTGCGACCTCATCGGCCTCCAGGTCGTGACGGAGGCTGGAGTCGCCATCGGCCGGCTCGACTCGATACTTCCCACGGGAAGCCACGACGTCTACGTTGTCCGCGGCGCTGACCGGGAATATCTCATTCCGGCCGTAGAGGACGTGGTGGTGCAGGTCGATCTTGAGGCCGGCACCATGACAGTCAGCCCTCCCGAGGGGCTGCTCGATCTATGAAATTCGATATAGTGACGCTGTTCCCACCCATGTTCGACGGGCCCCTCACCGAAAGCATCATCCGGCGGGCCGTGGAACGCGGGCTTGTGGACGTTCGTCTGCACAATATCCGCGACTATGCCACCGATCGGCACCGGGTCGTCGATGATGCCCCGTACGGCGGCGGCGACGGCATGGTCATGAAAGTCGAGCCTCTTGCAGCCTGCATTGAGGCGGTGAAGACAGAGCGGCCGGCAGCACGGGTCATCCTGACCACCCCCCGGGGGCGGCGGTTCGACCATGACGCTGCCCGCGAGCTGGCCGGCCGTGAAGAGCTCATCATTGTCTGCGGCCGCTATGAGGGAATAGACGAGCGGGTGCGCGATCTCTTTGTGGATGAGGAATTTTCCATCGGCGATTTCGTTCTCACGGGAGGCGAACTTGCCGCAATGGTCATGGTCGACGCGGTGATCCGCTTTATCCCCGGCGTCCTCGGTTCACCCGGCTCGGCCGAATGCGACTCTTTCGCGGATGGCCTGCTCGAATACCCCCAGTACACCCGTCCGGTGGAATTCAGGGGGGCGCGAGTGCCGGATGTCCTCCTGTCGGGGAACCACGCCGAGATCGGCCGCTGGCGGCGGCAGAAGGCCCTTGAACTGACGAGGCGGGTGCGTCCCGATCTGCTCCACGGGGCAGAACTGAACGGCAGTGACCGGGACTATCTGGCGATGCTCGGAAGGAAAGACGGGCCATGACCCGCGGCGAGTGCATCAGGTCTGCGGTGAGCGTTGCCCTGGTCCATTATCCGGTGTATGACAAGAATCGGCAAGTGGTCGCAACGGCCGTCACCAATCTTGACATTCACGATATTTCCCGGTCAGCCCGGACCTTTGGCCTCAATCGTTACTACTTGGTGACCCCCGTTGAGGGGCAGCAGGAACTGGCCGGTCGGATCGTCAGGCATTGGCGGGAAGGGTGGGGGGCATCCTATAACCCCAAACGCAAGGCTGCCCTGGACCTCGTGCGGATTTCGAACTCCATCGAAGAGGTCCTGGAAGAGCTCGGCAACGAATACGGTGCACCCGCCCGGCTCGTTACCACCGGCGCCCGCCAGCACCCGCGCAGCATCGGGTATGAGCAGATGGCGTCGATCATGGCGCATGACCGCGAGAATCCCTATCTCATCGTATTCGGGACGGGGTGGGGACTTACGGAGGATTTTTTCGACCGGGCGGACTTTGTGCTCGAGCCGATTCGGGGGCCGGGCGAGTATAACCACCTGTCGGTCCGGTCGGCAGCGGCAATCATCATGGACAGGCTGTTCGGGGTGCGATGAAACGGTGCCCCGCGCCAGATAGACCTGACAACAAACAGATGTTTTCTGTCAGATAAACGGGAGGAAGAGAAGCATGAACAAGATCGATGCAATTGAACTGGAGCAAATGAAAAAGAACATCCCCCCCTTCAAGCCGGGCGATACTCTCAAGGTTCACGTGAAAATCGTGGAAGGCGACAAGAGCCGCATCCAGGCGTTCCAGGGGGTATGCATCAGCCGTCAGAACGGCGGCATCCGCGAGTCGTTCACCGTTCGCAAGATTTCCAACAACATCGGGGTCGAGCGTGTGTTCCCCCTCCACTCGCCCACCGTTGACGCCATTGAAGTGATTACCCGCGGCCATGTCCGCCGGGCCAAGCTCTACTATCTCCGCAAGCTGCGCGGCAAGGCCGCCCGCATCCGTGAAAAGAAGTACGTGGCGGCTCAGTAACCACGAAGCCCCGCCCAGTGCGGGGCTTTCGCTTTTCCGGCAGGAGGGGCCGTGCCGTTAACCCTGTTCGACCACGAGCCGCAGCCCACAGTGTGGGATTTCGAGAACCGGGCTGCCCGCCGCGGCTACCGCGCCATTGCCGGCGTTGATGAGGCGGGTCGCGGCCCCCTGGCCGGGCCCGTCGTGGCGGCGGCCGTCATCCTCCCCCGCGGCGCCCACCTGCCAGGCGTCGACGATTCCAAAAAGCTCACCCCAGCGCGTCGCGATGACCTGTTTGCCCTCATCCAAAGCACTGCCCTTGCCATAGGCGTCGGTGCGGCGGACCATCAGGTCATCGACCGGATCAACATCCTCCAGGCTACCCTTGCCGCCATGCGCGAAGCCGTGGAACGCCTGGCCGAGCCGCCCGACTATCTCCTGGTGGACGGCATTTCTCCCATCCCTTTTCCCGTGGCCCAGCAAACCATCAAAAAGGGCGACAGCGCAAGCATCTCCATTGCCGCAGCATCCATTATCGCCAAGGTCACCCGCGACCGGCTCATGGGGGAGTATGATCAGGTCTACCCCGGCTACGGTTTCGCCGAGCACAAAGGGTACGGTTGCGCCTCCCACATGGCAGCCATTGCCGCCCTGGGCCCATCGCCCATTCACCGCACAACCTTCCGGGGGGTCAGGGAGCACCTGGGAGACAGCCGGTGCCCGTAGGGGAAGGCAGTCATCATAACAGGCTGCTCGGTGTCCGCGGAGAGGACCTGGCCGCAGCCCACCTTGAACGGCTCAATTACCGGATCATCGACCGGAACTTCCGCTGCAGGGGAGGGGAGGTTGACATCATAGCCCGTGACGGCACGACTCTCGTGTTCGTCGAGGTCAAAACCAGGAGAACGGCCGGCTACGGCGTCCCCCAACTGGCAGTTACTCCCTTCAAGCAGCGGCAGATATCCAAAGCGGCCCTTACGTGGCTCGCCCGCAATGGCAGATTTGGCGAAAGCGCCCGGTTCGATGTCATCGCAATTACCCTCCTTCCCTCCGATGCTCCCCGTATAGAGCATATCACCAACGCCTTTGAGCTTGCCTACTGACCCGGAATTGCCGTTGAAACCTTCCCCGTCCCTGTGATACCGTAGGCCGAAACGTACGGGGGAGATGTCGTGGATTTCACTGTTGCTCTGGCACAGATCAAACCGAAACTCGGCTGTGTCGCCGATAACTGCCTCATGGTCCGTCAGGCCGTGGAACGGGGCATCGACGGGAAGGCTGATCTTGTCGTCTTTCCGGAGTTGGCGCTGACGGGATACTTCCTCAAGGACCTGGTCCCGGATGTGGCGCTGCGGCATGATGCGCCTGAAATCGATATCCTCCGGGAACTTTCCCGTCACATTTCCATTGTGGTGGGCCTTGTGGAAGCATCGGCCGATTATCGCTTTTTCAATACCGCCCTTTACCTTGAGGGCGGGGAACTGCGCCACACCCACCGAAAAGTGTATCTGCCCACCTACGGCCTCTTTGATGAGCAGCGCTATTTCGCGCGAGGAGAGCACTTCCGGGCCTTTGACACCCGTCTCGGCCGGATGGGGCTCCTTATATGCGAGGATATGTGGCATCTTTCCGCTCCCTACATCCTTGCCATGGATGGCGCAACCACGTTAATCTGCCTTTCGAGCAGCCCTGGGCGAGGGGTGACGGAGGATGACAGGCTCGGCTCGACCATTGCCTGGCAGAAGCTGACATCAACCACGGCCATGTTTCTCAATTGCCGCGTTCTCTTCTGCAACCGCGTAGGCTATGAGGACGGCGTCAGTTTTTGGGGCGGCTCAGAGATCGTGGCGCCATCGGGCTCCGTTACCAGTCGTGCGCGAATTCTGGAGGCGGATTTTCTGGTCGCCGGCGTCGACGAAGGCTCTTTGCGCCGTGAGCGGATTTTTTCGCCCATGATGCGGGACGAAAGCCTCTCGATCACCATGAATGAGTTGCGCCGAATCGAGCGGGAGAGGGGGCGCTGATGGGCGGGCTCATGATCAATGCAGCGCTGTTGCGCCAGGTGCTGGTGGGGTTTCTGCGGGAAGAAGTCCACAAGGTGGGCGTGCGCAAGGTGATACTGGGACTGTCGGGTGGCATCGACTCCGCTCTGGTTGCGTTTCTTGCCGCCGAGGCACTCGGCCCCGACAATGTGCACGCCATTATCATGCCCTACCGGACGAGCAATCCCGAAAGCGAAACCCATGCCCGCCTTGTCGCCGATCACCTGGGAATCACCCATGAGGTTATAGAAATAACGCCCATGGTTGACGCCTACTTTGCCCGCTTTCCCGATGCGAACACCATGCGCCGCGGCAACAAAATGGCCCGTGAGCGGATGACAATTCTCTACGATCACTCCGCCGCCCTTGGGGCACTTGTCCTCGGCACCAGCAACAAGACCGAACTTCTGCTCGGGTACGGAACGCTCTACGGCGACATGGCGAGCGCCCTCAACCCGATCGGCGACATTTACAAAACCCACGTCTGGCAGCTTTCCGAGGCCATGGGAGTTCCACGGCAGGTCATTGAAAAGCAACCATCCGCGGATCTCTGGGCCGGCCAGACCGACGAGCAGGAGCTTGGCTTCACCTATCGCGAGGTGGATGAACTCCTCTACCACATGATTGATCTCCGCATGAATCGCCCTGAGCTGCTTGCGCGCGGCTTTGCGGCAGATTTTATCGACACGGTGAGCAGCAAGGTGCAGAACTCCCATTTCAAGCGCCGGTTGCCCGTCATCGCCAAGGTTTCCAACCGCACCATCGATCGCGATTTCCGCTACTCCCGCGATTGGGGCAAGTGACGCGCATCCCGCGTCCGCAGCAGCGTTCCCGTGCCAGGCATCCTGTACATTATCGCGACACCCATCGGCAACCTTGAGGACATTACCTACCGGGCAGTCCGCATTCTTGGCGAGGTCGACCTTATTGCCGCCGAAGATACGCGGCATACTCGAAAGCTTCTTACCAGATACGGAATTACCAAGCCACTCACCTCCTATTTTGATCACAATAAATCGCTGAAAGGCGAATATCTCCTGGGACGGCTTCGTGACGGTCAATCCGTTGCCCTGGTGACCGATGCGGGGACCCCGTGCATTTCTGACCCCGGATACCAACTGGTTCGTGATGCCGCCGGCGAGGGCATCCCCGTCGTTCCCGTGCCGGGACCGTCGGCTTTTGTGGCGGCGCTTTCGACAGCCGGCCTCCCCACCGACTCTTTCATCTTTGAAGGGTTTCTTCCAAGCCGAGAAAAGAAGCGCCTCGAAAAGCTTGCCCATCTCAAGGGAGAGCAGCGGGTCGTCATATTTTATGAGGCGCCAGGGCGTCTTCTGGCGACGCTGACCGATATGCTGGCGATTCTCGGTGATCGCCACATTGTCGTTGCGCGCGAGTTGACCAAGATCCATGAAGAATTCGCGCGCGGACCGATCTCGTCTGTGAGGAGCCATTTTACTGGTGCCGAAGTCAAAGGGGAGGTCGTGATCCTTGTGGCGCCTGCTCCTGCGCCTGCGACTCCCGGTGAAGACGACATGAAAAACCTTCTTAGGCACTATCTGCAACGGGGTGATATTTCGTTCAAGGACGCTGTGAAGCGAGTAAGCATAGAGCTGGATATCCCGCGCGCACAGGTTTATGAAATGGCTCTTCGTATAAAAAGTTGTGGTGAATCAGTGTGTTAAGTTATTGCTGGGCGGCCGTCGAAATTTTTTAAAAAAACATCTTGACCGATGCGGAATGATTTGTTAGTTTCGGTGTTCCTTTCGGGGGGGCAGGACGAAGCGGCGCGGGAAAAAGCGTTGGC
>NZ_JCAMRN010000038.1:0-30736 GCF_059620965.1 Geobacter sp. PheSNFMC | reverse complement strand
CCGGCGAGATGTAGACGAACAGAGCATCAGATTGCTGCTCAAAACCGCGCATACTGTTTCTCCTGTAATATCAGTGAGATATGCGCGGCATCATAACACAAAACCGAATCAAATTGTACGTAAATACAGTGAGTTTTTCAAAGACCTGTTAGAGTTTATGTTGTTTTTCAGAATGGTGCTCGGTTTGAATGTTAGAATTCTTCTGGCCTCAATGGTGATGGCATCACCAGTTTGAGGATTCCTGCCTTTGCGGGCGTGCTTGTTTTTGATTTCAAATTTTCCGAAGCCGGATATCTTTATATCCTCTCCGATCTCAAGGGTGTTCTTCAGAATGCTGAAAACCAACTCGACCATTTCTATGGAATCTTTCTTCGAAATCCCACACCGGTCGGAAACTTTTTCAACAATATTTGCCTTAGTCATTATTGCTCCGTTTACCAGGAAATGATTGAAAAACCCCTCCCCCGGTTCGGGGGAGGGGAGAGGGGACAAAGTTACTCTATGTTGATAGAGATTCTCAAGGTGAAATATTCAGATCTGCTTCGGATGATCAAGCAAATGCAAGAATGGAGCTATTCTCCATCTGCATTAGTATCCTGCGGTTTGGGTGACAGAATGTCCAGTAACAAGGCTTCCCACTTCAAAAGGGCGTCCTTTTTCTCATTGTCATAACGATATTTATTGTAAACTCCGACTATGCCTGGCTTGATGTGATTTATGACCTCTTCGCCAACTTCGTCTGTAATGCCAACTCGTGCCATATTTGTGCGTGCAGTACGGCGAAGGTCATGCGGCGACCACGGCTTCATCCCGAAGTAAGGTTCTTTGCGCGCTTTTATTTTTCTGTTCCCAACAACTTTCACGACATTTTCGTCCAAGTAACCTCGATTTATGGCTTGTGAAAGAGTGTTCTCGGAAATATGGCCTCTTTTCCCTCGGCCAGATGAGAAGATGTACCCTTTACCTTGTCCGATCAGCTCCAGAGCAGTGTCAGTCAAGTAGACTCTGTGCTCACGCTCATTTTTGCCAGCAACCTCTGCAGGGATAGTCCACCATCTGTCCTTGATCTGATCACGGTGAATTTGTGCAACTTCTCCGGGGCGCTGAGCGGTTACCAGAATCAATTTAAGCGCACGCTTGACCTCGGTAGAGCTTGGTCCCTTGCTGATTTCTTCCCACGCCTTCACGATTTCGTCGTCATCAAGATGCCGGTCGTCAGTTTTGGGGGCAATCTTGGGGACAGATGCTGTGATCTCCTGGAACGGCTGAATCTCCGCCCACTCTTGCCGACAGGCATATTTGAACATTTGTCTGCCAAATTTCATCACGTTACGAGCCGATCCCGGGACCTTGGATGCAATTTGCTCGATGAGAGAAACAGCATGCTTGTGTCTGACAGAGGAAATTTCCATTTTGCCGATACCGGGAATGATGTGGGTCTTGATAGCGCTAAGGATAGTTTCTCGCCATCGAACTGAATGATTCTCCTTAGAGTATTTGACGTACCATACCGCAGCGAGCTGTTCTACGGTTATCGGGGTGTATCCTTCGGGGAGTTCATCCTCTATCAGGGAATCAAAGGAATCTTTTTCCAGTTTCTCAGCAGCAAGGGCTGCAGCTTCAGCTTGAAGTCTAGCCTCATTTGCCAATCGAGATTGTTCCTCGATAGCTGTTCTTTTTTCCTCGCGTGGATCGATGCCGTTCTTGACGAGTTTATATGCGTCGTTGTAAGCTATCCGGGCATCACCCAAGGACATGGCGGGATAATTGCCGAGCAGTAGGTACCCCTTCTGCTTGTTCAGTTCAAAGATATACATAAATGTCTTTGTTCCTGAAGGCAGCACCTGGATCGCGAATCCTCGGCCCTCTCTTACGACATATTTTTTATCTTGAGGTTTGAGAGAGGTGAGGTAACGGTCGGTAAATTGTTTCATCGTTTTCCCCATTTTCTTTGCATCCGTTTTGCATCCGTTTTGAGTGTCGCTTGACCCCTTTGCATCCGTTTTGCATCCGTTTTATGGTTGGCAAGCGGGGAGGCAGACTGAAACATATGGAAACAGAAAATAAGGTAAAACATGAAATATGTCAATAGTATAGAGTTCGGTGGTGATAAAGACAGAAGCTTTTTGAAAGATGCTGAAACATCAAAATGTCAGCTTCCCAAGCTGAAGGTCGCGGGTTCGAATCCCGTTTCCCGCTCCAGAAAAAACAAGGGGTTAGGCACATTGCCTAGCCCCTTTTTGCTGTTCTAAGATATGCACTGTTCTAAAATTGTTCTAAACGACTTTCGTTGGAAACGGAGTAGCGTTTGACCATAGTCGCAGCCTATCCCTTTGTGGGTGGAGGAATTTTTTTAAGTGACTTTCGGGTGACTCTTGCTGGCGGGCATCAAATAGATAGATGTCTTAAGTTTATAGAGGTTTCCGATACCCTCGGATTATTCCTGGCTGGAGATATCTCATTCTGGAAAAAGTGCTTACCGAAGATCAAAGATGAAACGGCAGGATTTACTGCCAAAAACATATTGGAAATAGAGGGTCCTTTCAATCAGATTCTAAATATGGAAGCGATAGACTTTTCCGGAAGACCGGCGGGCGCTATAGGATTTTTCATGGAACCTGGCACGGAACCGGTTATTTTTTCAACTCGCATAGTTCCACAGAATCATTGTGAGTTATCAGGTTGTACTCCAGAACGCTCAATAGTGATTGGGAAAGGAGCCGAAATCCCAGGGATAAATACCTTGATCAATAATTCATTTAAAACGTATTCAGCTCACTATGGCGATGATTTATACCTTATAGCAGCAGGAATACGGAGAGAAATACTGAACATCCTAATGCAGGAACCAGACGGTTTTAAGAAGTACGGTGTTTCGCCATGTTTAGCAGTTTCAAAATTAGAAAATGATAGATTTATCGTCTGTGGTGAGATGGTTGATGGGATTACTCTGGGCAATAAGAGCTCTTTCTTCTTCAGTTATTCTTATTCAGAAGATGTGGGTAAATTTTATTTAAAGGACCATGTCTCCGGGGAGATGTCAACTTTGGTTGATATCGACAACCTTGAATTTGATATAGAAGGTGATATTTTTGATCCAGAAAAATTAGATGCTATGTGATACGGAAGTGAGGGGGCATGGGTACGGGTGGTCAAAACGCAATAAAAGGTTTCTTATTCCAAGGGATTATTTGCCTTGTGGAGATGTTAGATGATGAAAATTGGATAACAGTTACGGTTGAACCAGATGTGGGGTCAGAGATAGTTGACATTGTTTGGTCCTATCCAGGATCAACTAAAGCTGTACAAGTAAAATCCTCAATCAATAAATTTTCGAAGGCAGACATTGACGCTTGGGCAAAGGAGTTGTCATCTCATGCTGCTGATAATCATGAGCTGGTTCTGATAGGTCCATCGCCGGCAAAGTTGATTGACGACACATACCACGGTGTCAAGGTTCGGCACCCTCGCGCATATACCATCGAAGATCTGATAAAACAAGCAGCTCATGTCGTCGATAAATACTACTCGAGTCGCTGGGGCGGCGTTCTTCAGTGGTGGCAAAGAGAAATGGCTGTGCTGGCTCTTATTGCACTGCTCCTTGTAAACTCTACTAAAGGCAAACAGTATACTAGGGAAGATCTGCATGCGTTTTTAAGGGAAGGATTTAAAGCGGCTTCTGTTGACATTGAAAAAGAGCTGGAAGATTTAGAGGTGTTTAAACGGTTTTTCGGATTTGAGGCTAAGCCTGAGCTGAGGCATCTAGTATTCCAGTTTTATAACTCTAGTAGGTATGACATAGATAGACAATTAATAAAAAAAGCAAAAGACCATTTTTGTGTTAACTCAGACGGTTCATTAGGTATACAGGTTTCGGTTATGGACCGGATTGGTTACTGGATGATGGTCCTGCTTTACATATTTATGGTTTCTTTCTCAATTGTCATATTGATCTGGACACCAGTCTTATATAAATCAATAGGGGGTTTCTTATTCGGAATGACTCTTTGTATACCGTTTTTGCGTTGTATCTGGGCATTCTCAGCAACAAAAAAGATACAAAAACTGCTGTCACGTAGATCATAAGTATTGCTGTCACTAGTGAGAAGTAATGGATTTTATGTGTAATGATCTTCTCTGACAATTGCTAGTTCGTAACGAACACCCCGACCCTTGCCGATTCGTTTCAGTACCCCCCACTCATATAGCTGGTCCAACTCGCGAAATGCCGTGCCTTTGCTGGTATGCGTCATAGATGCATACTTCTTTGTTGTAAGCCCGCCCTCGAAGCCGCCGGGACCTTCCTCTAGCAAGCGGTTGATTACCTTCTTCTGTCGATCGGTTAGCTTAAGGTGGTCGTACCGCCGCCAAAACTCAGACCGGGAAAACACCCCATCCAAGATATCTTCTGATCTGCGGATGGCTCTTGAAAAGCAGCCGAGAAACCAGACCAGCCAAGGCGTGATGTCGCAGGTGCCTTTCTGACATCGCTCCAGGATGTCGTAATAGTCTTCTCGGTCAGCCATGATCTGTGCGGAGAGACTGTAGGCCCGCACCCTTTGCAGGTCATCCTGAGAAAGGGCCATATCGGTCAGAGCGCGAGCCAGTCGGCCATTGCCGTCGTCAAATGGGTGTATAGTAACGAACCAGAAGTGCGCCAAGGCCGCCCTGATGATTCCTTCCACACTCCCGCGCGATTCCTGCCACCACGTCAGAAACTGTTCCATTTCTGTAGGCACCTGACCACTGGGGGGGGCTTCAAAATGCACTCGCTCTCGACCGATTGGACCGGAGATCACCCGCATTGGTTCAGTACCTTCCCGCCACTTGCCAACCTGGATTTTGTGCAATCCGGAATATCCCGAAGGAAACAGAGCTGCCTGCCAACCCCATAGCCGTTCGGCTGACAAGGGCGAGTCACAATTCTGCGTAGCGTCCATCAGCACCGAAACTAGATCGTCAATGCGGCGGTCTACCGGAAGTCCAGCGGTGGGGATGCCAAGCCGGCGGGCGACAGACGATCGCACCGAACGCGGGTCTAGTTGTTCCCCTTCGATCGCGGACGTCTTGATGGTTTCTTCCACCAATATTTCAGCCTGAGCCTGTAGCTCCAGTGACAGGCCCAAACCTGCAACCCTTGTCATCAGCCGACCCTGGGCTAGACGGCATTCGCTTAGAGGAACCAGAAGTTGTTCAGCGTCCCAAGAAAAACCAGGCCACTCGTTTCTTTGCCAGATATACCGCACCATGAATCACCTCATAAATCGCACCAATAAATGATGCGATTAGATGACCTTATCATGCAGGGATATCGAGCGCAACAATTTCTGTGGAATTAGGTTCCGGAATTTTAAAAATGCCGAAATTAATGGCCAGTCATTTCCGGGGACGAACAAATGATTAGAGGCAGCCCTAAAGCCTATGGTGAATTACGAAAATGGAGGGAAGACAAATGGCTACTACCCAGAAAAAATTACGAAAGCCCCCGGTGTCGCAGAGCCGGGTGCAACTCAGCTGTGAGATTTCGAAGGATGCCCACCAAAAGCTGAAGATCTTCGCTGTAAAGCGGGAAAAAAGTATTCTCCAGATTGTAGAGAGCCTGATTTTCAGACACTGCAACGTGTAGTTGCGGTGAGGAGACAACGAAGGAAGGGCTATGGCCCTTCCTTCTCGCTTTGAGTGGAGTCGCTTTTGGTAGGTTCGGCTGAGCCTTCACTGCTTGTTGGTGTTGGCGGCATCTTCAGTGCTCCAGCCAGGGCGTCCACCGCCTTGCTCAAATGGTTTGGAGCCAAGTGGCTGTATCGCATCGTCATGGCTAGGGTTTTATGCCCCATTAAGCGAGATACGGTGGCAATATCAACTCCAGCCATGACCAGATGACTGGCAAATGTGTGCCGGAGGGTGTGGAATACGACATCGTTGCCGAAGCCGGTATTATCGGCTGCAGTGCGAAACGACCGTTTTAGATCCAGGAACCGCTTGTCCGTTTTGAAGTTGAAGAATACGTGTGGAACCCCGTCCTTACGTGGGAGCCCATTCAGCATCTCTCGTAATGGCTCATTGATCGGTATCTTGCGCAACTCCGTGTTCTTGGTTTTGTACAAGGTGATGAATCCGTGCTCCAGGTCCACCTGGCTCCATTTGATACTGAGAACCTCCTCTTTTCTGCAACCGGTGTGAACCGCGAAGATGATGATGGGTTTCAGGTGTTGCTGCTGCATGTCGGTACCGCAGGCTGCTAGTAATCGATCAATCTCGTCCCGCGAAAGAAATCGGTCGCGCTTCATGGTTTCCCTGAACATCTTGACCTTGTGAACCTCAGTACACATGCTGGCACTCGCCAGCTTCCAATCCACCGCCTTGGTGAACATGTTTTTCAGACACCCGATCCGACGGTTAACGGTTCCCTCGGAAAGGCCGCTCGAACGCAGTTTCATCTGATACTGCTCCACAAACTCAAGGGTGAAGAATTTCAGGGGCAGCATACCGAAGTCTTCCCGCATCATCTTTAGTAGGCTCTTCTTGTTTCGGAACCCACGCTGATGTTGGCAAAATTCTTCATATTTCTCCGCGAGCTCACGAAAATTACTATCTTTGACGCGAATCACCTCGGGGCGCTGCCCCTGTTGAACCTGATGCTTCCGCTGGATCAGCAGTGCTTCTGCATCCCGGAATTTCGTGCTGCGACTTGTTTCTTTGATTTGCCTGCCATCCAATCCGGTATAGTGAATCCACCAGATGTTGCCACGCTTATAGATTCCTTTTTTTGCCATTACTGCGCGACTCCTCCCCCGGTAACGGCAGGACTTGCGATTCCTCCCGCAAGATGCTATTAAATCGGTCAAGCCTCCCGCACAGGGGGCTTGACCTCTTTTTCAAGCCCACCAGTACGGAATTTTTGGTTAGAACAATCTTTAGAACAGTGGTTTTCAAGTTGTTGAAAATGAAGGAATTTTTGCTAGGCCTTCAGATTTAACAACTGAAGGTCACGCCGCTCTCGACAACTTGTTTTTCTGGAACGGGATACCCACTGCAGGGGTCGCCTGCTCCTTGGTCCACTTGTCGATGTGCGACTTGTAGAACCGCGGATATCGTCCCGCGTGAAAATGTGGGATGGCTTTGTACTGCACCTGCTTGTAGACCCACGACTTGTCCACTTTCAGGTAGGTTGCCAGACGGGGGACGTCGAAGATCTCCTCCGAGTCGGCTTTAACAGTGGTATTCGTGGGCATTACCGCGGCGAGACGGGCGGCAACCGCCTCAGCGATAGCCTCAATATCTTCCGGTTCGAGCAGGGTTCTCATCACTACCTCCTCCATACGTAATTCATCATCTGCCCCCATCGTAGCTATTGGATTTCAAAATGAAAAAGCCCCTGCTATCTGACACGAAAGCAGAGGTAAATTTTTCATTCCTCAGCAAAATCCGGTGGCGTTCTACATCAGCCCCTTTTCAACGAATGAGAGATAGGAAGAGGCTCCGATAATAATGTGGTCCAAAACGCGTATCCCCACCAGTTCGCCCGCTGCCACCAGCCGTTTCGTTATTTCCAGGTCTTCTCTGCTGGGAGTCGTGTCACCGGATGGGTGGTTGTGAATCAGAATCAGGGCAGCGGCAGAAGACAGCATAGCTCCTTTGAAAACCTCCCGCGGGTGGACGATGCTCTGATTAAGGCTTCCGACTGAGATCCGGTCAAAGCAGATGACCCGATTTTTCCCGTCCAGGTGAAGAGCAATGAAATGCTCCTTGGTTTCGTTCTCCAGGTCCGAGAACACCTCATGGACTTGGCTGGGAGAGTTGAACCGTGTGCTGGTGAGGTAGCCGGGTGCACCCTCCCGGATCACCTGGCGCTCATACACTGGACGAAGTGAACGGAGTCGAATCGTTTTAGCGGCAGCGTCGTCGGTGCCAAATATGGTCTGCAAGGTTCCCATTGCATCCCTCATCTCGCACCAGCAGTTGCCAGAAACAAGATGCCGAGGAGTCCGACTCCGGTGATGACGGCGGCGACGTAGGGCCATCGGGTGCTTGTTCGGGAATTAAAGCGATTGGGGCGTACAAAGTTGTTGCGGCTCTCCTTTACGTCCAAGCCTATCAGGCCGCATTTGCTGTGTTTCTTTTTCATTTGCCACATGGTTCCTCCAATGACAGGGGGGCAGGAGGATCAGACCTCCCTGGTCCCTGCAAAACGATTGTGATTAGGCTGCCGTCTTGAGCTTCTGTCTTTTCAGCTCCTTCACCTCCAGCTTCGTATATCCTGCACGGGGCTTGCGGACCTGTCCGTAGATTTCGGGAAAATCCGATTGAAGCAATTTTGAATCTACTGTTTCCGACGGCCCGATAGTCGAAACTACAATGGTGACATGCTCGGTGTTACCCCGGAACCGGTCGCCAAAGAAGGTGATTATTTCGCCTTTCAGGTATTTCATCTCCCGGTCGATCTCCGCTTTACCCTCGGAGAGCTCTGCATAGCGCTGGGCCATGTGGTCTACCTCAGGTGGGACAGTAATCGTCTCACCACAAAAGGCGGGGCAGTCATGACGGTAATCGCAATACCCGCAGAGGATGCCCACCTCGATTTGCGGCTCTTCCTCCCCGTGCAGCGCAGCCAGCATGTGTACCCCCCTGTTGAGAAGATATTCGTACACCTCCGGCTGAGGAGCATAACCGCCGAACTCATGAACAGCTCCGGCATTGACATCTACTGCCAAAACGGAACCACCAATGCGGGCTTTTGGGTAATGGTCACGAAGGAGCCCCAGTTGGAAATGAAGCTGGTCGATCCATGTGGGGTACGGTTCGTCAGGGATGCCATCGACGCTCTTGACTTCAACGACGTGCATCCCGGCATCTTTCCCCCGACCAAGGAAAACGAAATCCAGATGTGCCTTGAACGGTTGTACGTGGTGAATCACTTCCATTTGCTGCTCGAATTTTGCGCCGCCGGCAGTGAATATCTTCGCGAGGAGATCCTCGGCCAAGTGCCCGCGGTTCATGCGCATGAGGGTCCTGGTGGTGTGCTCCACTGGTTCGAGCTTCCCCTTTATTACCTTGCGGGGACAGGTCCCGATATCGGAAGCCCCTATATAAAGCGTCCGGTCGCCGAGGTAATTGGATTTTCGCCGGTTGAGGTTCTGGAGCGCCTTATCGAAGAACTGTTGGATACTCATGCCGCCTCCTTCATGCCGGTCCAGACCCACGACTTGATTTCGGGTTCCCACCGGAAGCCGATGGACTTGAGGAAGTCTTTGTGGGTGAACGACTTGGCAGCGATGTAACCGCAATCTTCATCCAGTTCATACTTGATGCTCTTGGCAGCAAGCATGTTGGCGATGTCGGCAAGGGTGTACTCACCCTTTGGCTGGTCACCTTGCTTTGGTGTCGGGCCTATAGGCGGCCACCCATCATCAGCTTCATTCGGAGCGGGCTCGGGTCCCGGTTCTTTCCCACGATCAGGTACCGTTGAGAATTCGGCCTCTATCGAGGGTGAAACGACAAGGTCGCCACCAGCTGTCTCAAAACCAGCTCCCATCTCTTCGGGAGAGTACACCCCATGGATGTTGAACGCCTTGCGCAGCGCCTGGGATTCAGCAACCTTCTTCAGCATGGTCTCCGGTTTTTCGCTCCAGAAGCGGGTCGGTTGTCCATCGTTGTTCTTCTGGACGTACTCGGAATATGAGACCTGGACTGCAAAGGGTTTATCGGAATCCTTCCGCCACACTCGACACTCGGCTAGAAGATCTTTCCGGTATTCCCATCGGCCATTTACCAGTTGTGGGACTTCCTGGATGTTGGCGGTGGTCTCCATACCGGCCAGTTGGCTGGAGCGGTGGGCGATGGAGAGAAACCCGTCTCGCCCTACCATCGGCTCTATTTTTTCCACCCACTGGTTGTTGATCTTCTGCCGCCGGGGAACAAAGTAGATCTCACGGGTGATCGGGTTTAGCCCCAGCTCCTTTGCCACTGCAAAGCAGTACTGCTGTTCAGCGGGACTCCCCCCCGCCGGGAAAAACTGTTTCTTGATGACAACCAGTTCCTCCTGTGAAAACTCAATCTTGGCTAAAGCATTGCTCATTTTGTATGCTCCTCTTGAATTGATATGGATCATAGATTGCGGGAGATGGCCCAGACGTCCAGGCCGAGGCCAATGAAATCCCGCTCGTCCAGATGGTGGCTGATCGCTGCCCGCACTTCGTCACGCGCTAACAGAAGATCCTGCACGGACAAAGAGAGGGCCTTTTCTCCCAGTCGATGGGCGATTTCCGACAGCACGCTTTGCATGGAAATGGCAAAAACCAGCTCCGAGGGGTTGGCGGCGATGTCTACCAACTGGAGAGACAGGCGGGTTACGATTTCCTCGTGGGGCATGTGCACCTCCTAACCCATAGGCTCGACTGAGACGGTATAGACGCCCATCTCGTGATAGGCCAAGAAGTTGGATTGCCACAGAGCGAACATCTCTCGGCCTTTGCCAATGGGGAATTCCACCCCGAAGTGCTGGAACAAGCCCAGTGAGAAATCAAAATCCAGTTCTTTGGCCAGTTCGGCGAATGGGGGCCTTCCGACGTAGGCGAAATCTGTGATGTACTCGATGGTCCCATCAGGCCCGATGGACACCTCAACGGGGTGAAACCCGCCGGAGTCCGGGCAGTGTTCCGGGTCCCGGAACGAGATGACTGCCCCTGCTTCGGGTGGTACACCTGCTGTGTTAATCGTGTCCTGGATAAGGTGACGGAGCTTGTCGTTCATCGGCCAGGGCAACGTGTCTGTTCTCAAAATCATTCTTAATTCCTCCTGAACACGAAAGCCCATACCCGGCAAGGGTATGGGCTGTTCGAACGGTATATAGTTTTGGTCACTGTCGGGCTTTTCTTCGGATCTCCGGGGTAATGTAAGTTTCTATTGTGACGAGCAGACCAGCCATTACTGCAAGGTCGTCTGCGTAACCGAACACCGGCACAATGTCCGGTATTACGTCCACCACCCAGATCAGGTATCCAAGAGCCGAGATGATCAGGAGCTTTACCCACAAGGGGGTAAACGGCTCCTTGAATACCCAGTACAGGATCATCGCGTTTTCTTTAACCGCTCCACCGATCTCTGAGAGCTTGTCTTTAAAGGCAGATTCAGAGAAGTATTGGCGATAACGGCTGTAGTTATCATTTGGCATCCTCGCCTCCCATCTCATAGACGAGCCTGTCCCGGAAGTCCGGATGAAGCTTCGATAACCATGGAGCATCATCAATGACAAAGCTGATGCCAAACTGGTTGTTGAACAATACGCACGAGATGAAGCAGCGATTTTCCTTGTCGTAGCTGACGCCTTCCCACCTGGCATTAATCCACGGAGTTCCCATCAGTTCCACCGCATCGGCGTTGGTTGTTTCCGGGGTAACCGCGGCAACGTAGCCATCATCTTCAGGGTCATACTCCTCATATGCCTTGAGGAGTCCATCCATGACGGCGGTAAGACAACGGGCGATGCGCGGGGGGAGTCGAGGTCGCTGTGCCTCGATGTCGGCCAGGGAGCGGAAAGACAGCATAGATAATCCTCCTGTGTTTGGATTGCATTCCACAGGAGTAATATCTATTGGAATCTTTGATAGATACGGTTAAAGGGGCGGACAGTGCTGGTCTATCCATTCCTCCAGAATCGAGAGCACGCTCTGACCGGTCACTATTGAGTGGATTTTTAACCGGCGGTGATGTGCACATGAAATCTTGCAGCCCAGCTGGACCTTTTCGGAGGACGCCTTGTGCGCGGCCTTGCGTGGTCGTTGTGGCGTTGCCAGTTCCGACTGGGGAGCGCCTACCGCAGGGGATTCAGGCATCACGACAAGAGGTTTACGCAAAGGCTTTTTCGGAGGAAGTGCCGCCACGGCGGGCTTTTCCGGAATGACCTCATCGTGAGCATCCGGGGGCGGCCCATTCAGGGCGGCATCCTCGACGTCTTCCGGGTCTTCATCCTCACCGTAATCTTCTTCATCATTTTCAAAACCAAATTCCATGTCATCTTCATCTTCCTGCGGCTGCAAAGACGCCAACAAATTCATCTTCTCCGCCAGTGCGCCACTCGGATTTCCTATACGTTTCTTTACCAGTAGTGCCATTTGAACCTCCAAGTTCCTGGGAATCGGGATCAATTATTTTGTTTGGCGTCGTGAAGCGGAAAAGACGGGGATTTGGGGAAAGAATGAAATATTGAGACTGTGTAACGAAAAGTTCTAGACATATCTTTTCGTTAGAAATCAGGTAACAAAAACTTTTTAAATCCGGGGGGCATGAGATAGGGGTGAATTCGGTAGTTTGGATTGGCATTGAACGCCAGAAATCACGATCTGTGCAAAAAGATTAAAATCAGTACATTCTTGACAGTAACAGCAAATAACTGTAAATAATGTTGCGCATTTCAACATTTATTGGGGGAGAAATCACCATGGTCGATAACGAGCAAGTTTTGACCCTTGATGATTTGGCGATCTATTTGAAAGTCTCCAAATCAACTCTCTATAAGCTCCTCGGTGAAGGGAAAATACCGGGCCAGAAAGTGGGTCGACACTGGCGTTTTCACAAGGATGCTATTGACAGGTGGATACAGACCCCGCATCAAGGAACGAAGTAATTCAGTTACATGATCTAAAGAATCAGGAGTAATTCATGGCCCGCCTTACCCTTCCCAAACTCAAGCGTCACCTGTACGCCGCTGCGGACATTCTGCGCGGCAAGATGGACGCTTCTCAATATAAAGACTTTATCTTCGGCATGCTGTTCCTGAAGCGATGTTCAGATGTTTTCGATGAGGAGCGTGATCGGATCATTAAAGAAGAACTGGAGGCGGGCAGCAGCCAGCAGGAAGCCGAGGAGCTGGCCGAGGACCATAATCTGTACACCGGCCTTTTCGTGCCACCACAGGGACGGTTCTCTACCCTGGACGACACCGCTCACCAGAACGTTGGTGATGCCCTTAACAAGGCACTCAGCGCCATCTCCGAGCATAATCCGGTTCTGTCCGGCGTTCTGGAGCAGATAGATTTTACCCGGACGATCGGCAAGAAGTCAGTTCCCGATGCCAAACTCCGGCAGCTAATTACTCACTTCCGTAAGCACCGGATGCGCAGTGAGGATTTCGAGCACCGCGACCTGCTGGGCTCCGCATATGAATATTTGGTCTACATGTTCGCCGAGTCGGCAGGCAAGAAAGGGGGCGAGTTCTATACCCCCCGCGATGTGGTTCGGCTGATGGTGCGCCTCGTGGACCCCAAGGAAGGTCAACGCATTTATGACCCATGCTGCGGGTCCGGCGGAATGCTGATCTATGCCCGCCAGCATGTCGATGAGCACGGCGGCAACGTCAACAACCTGAGTCTCTACGGCCAGGACAATGAAGGGTCCGCCTGGGCGATCTGCAAGATGAACCTGATCCTGCATGGAGTCCTGGAACGGGCTTTCATCGAGAATGACGACACCCTGACTACACCGCAGCATCTGGAAGGGGGCGAGTTGATGCGCTTCGACCGTATCCTCTCCAATCCTCCGTTCAGCCTGCCGTATGAGAAGAAGCAGCTGAAGCATACCGAGCGGTTCAACGCTTACGGATACCCACCCGAGAAGAAGAAGGCAGATTTCCTCTTCGCCCTGCACATGCTGGCATCGCTCCGCTCCGGCGGCATCATGGCCACCGTCATGCCCCACGGAGTCCTGTTCCGTGGCAGCGGCGAGTACGATATCCGCAAAAAACTGGTGGACAAGGATCATATCGAAGCGATCATCAGCCTTGGCCCTAACCTGTTCTTTGGCACCGGCATACCGGCATGCATCCTGGTCATGCGGCGTGAGGGAGAGAAACCTGCCAATCGCAAGGGGAAGATTCTCTTTATCAATGCCGACCGTGACTATGAATCCGGGCGGGCGCAGAACTACCTACGGGCCGAACACGCCGAGAAGATTGCTGCGACCTTCCAACAGTTCGAGGCAATCCCCGGCTATTCCAGCATCGTTTCCACCGAAAAGATCATCGCCGAAGACTACAACCTCAACATCCGCCGTTATGCCGATAATTCACCACCACCGGAGCCCCAGGACGTCCGTGCTCACTTGATCGGAGGTGTGCCAAAGCGCGAGGTAGAGCTGCTTCAGCCATTGTTAACCGCCCATGGCCTCAGCACGGATCATCTGTTCATCCCCCGTGATGATCGTTATGTTGATTTCGCCTCCAGCATCACAAGCAAGAGCAAGCTCAGAGCTGCCGTGGATGCCGATCCCGGTGTGACTTCATGCGAGCAGAACATGCTGAAGCAATACGGCGCGTGGTGGCAAGAGCATTCACCACGACTGTCTCGACTACCGGAAACAACCGATCCAATGGCAATGCGGGATGAATTCCTGGCGTCATTCCAGGCATCGTTGTTACCGATCGGCATGCTGGATCGCTTCAAGGTCACCGGCCTGCTGGCGACTTGGTGGGAGGAAGCCAAGGACGAGATTCAGACCATCAGCGCCCGTGGATTCGAGGAACTGGTGGACGGCTGGATTGACCTGGTCGAGGACGTGCTGGACGACACCGAGACCAAGAAGAGCGACCTGTTCGACCCCTTTGAGCACAAGCTGGTAGTGAAATTGCTGCCGGACTACCTGCAGCAGATCGAGGAATGCAGGGCCGAAATCGCCCGCCTGGAGGGAGAGAAGGAATCGTTCGAACAGCAGAATCCGGATGATGAGGAAACGGAAGAAACCGAAGGCGAAGAGGAAGAGAAGTACAATTACGCCAAGGTACTGGAGGAAGAGAAGAAGCTCCTGAAGGAGCAGGCCAAGGATGCCCTTGAGCGGATCAAGTTCCTGGAGCGCGGCCCTAATGTGAAGGATAAGGGATCGATCGCCGCAATGAGGAAACTGGGGCAGGACACCTCTGACCTGGAACACGAACTGGCGGCGCTGAAGCAGGAGGTCGCCCCCATCCAGCATCGGATAGACCTGATCGATGAGACACTGGCCCCTTACTTCGAGATCAAGAAGCAACTCACCGAGACGAAGAAGCAGCTGAAGACACTGAGCAACGCCCTGCTGCAGGTGCTCAAGAAGAAGCGGGCCGAGCTGTCAGCCCATGACTGCCGGGCGCTGGTGCTTGAGCTTACGTGTGCCGACCTGGAAGGTGTTCTGTGCCGGTATATGGATGAGCACCTGCAAGAGGTCTGGTCATCGTTGGATAACCTGTGGGACAAGTACAGTATTAGCCTTTTGTCGATTCGGAAGGATCGGGATGAAAGCGTAACGGCTGTGGATCAGTATCTGAAGAGGTTGAGGTATGTCTGATCTTGTACCCTTCTCAAGTATGGCTTGGGTGAACCCTCCGCTATCTAACCCGTTGCCGGTACTAGGCATGGAGGTGTCATTCATCCCTATGCAAGATGTTAGTGATAGCGGTGTATGGACTCATCGACAATCAAGGAGCATCGAATCTATAGGGGCTGGATACACATCATTTCAGGATGGGGATGTGCTATTTGCGAAGATCACGCCTTGCATGGAGAATGGGAAAGGAGCACATGCTATAGGTTTGGCTAATGGAATCGGTTTCGGCAGCACTGAGTTCCATGTGCTTCGTGCCAAGCAGGGGGTATGTGATCGATACATTTATCACTGGTGCAACAGCCGTGATCTTCGCCAAGCTGCTGAAGTGCAGATGACAGGTTCTGCAGGACAGAAACGAGTCCCGGCAGACTTTTTCTCACGATATGAAGTGCAACGATTAGACTTATCTGAGCAGCGCACGATAGCCACCATCCTTGACTCCATCGACAACGCTATCCATCACACGGAGCAGATGATCGAGAAGTTGCAGAAGGTCAAGGCTGGGTTACTCCATGACCTTCTCACTTTCGGCCTTGACGAGAACGGCGAACTTCGTGATCCAATCCGGCGTCCCGAGCAGTTCAAGGATTCACCGTTAGGGAGGATACCAACGGAGTGGGAAGTTGAATCAGTAAATAATTTGTGCTTCGAGATTATAGATTGCAAGAACAGGACACCCCCGATAACGAAGGATGGTCATCCAGTTATAAGGACTCCCAACGTTCGAGATGGTCTATTCATTCTTGACAACCTAGTATGTACTGATCCCAAGTCATATACTGAGTGGACTGCTCGTGGGAAGCCTGAGCCTGGGGATGTAGTTATCACACGGGAAGCTCCTTATGGCGAGGCGTGCATAATTCCAGATGACATTGTTCCACCTTGCCTTGGTCAACGCATGATGATGTATAAACCTGACCCTTTGAAGCTCAACAATGAGTTCCTCGTCCAGATGATATATTCCCAGCGCATGCAACGGCTTTTCCTTGGTTTGGCGGGAGGTTCAACCGTTGGGCATCTAAGAGTGGGAGATGTAAGAACGTTGCCGATACCTCACCCAAAGGATGTTGACGAGCAGAAGGCGATTGCAGATTATATGATCGGCATGAACGCTCAGATTGCAATTGAAAGAGAAAACTTATCAAAGCTAACAAGGTGTAAGCAAGGTCTCATGCGTGACTTACTCACCGGAAAAGTGCCTATACCGCAAGGAATTGTTGAATTATGAGCGATCAACCCGTATCACATTTCAATATCGTCATTGACGATCTTCGGCATTATGACTGGCAGACATTGATAGCTGATCATCCTGAGAAAGAATACAGAGATTTTATGGCAGTCTTCGACAAGGCTGCTGCCGAACAGGACGCGGCTGGTGATGATCGAGGGAAGCGAGTCTATTCCTTCTTGAGTGCGATAGCATCTTGTTATGCGAACTACGATCAGAAGGGAAACCCTTATGGCCCAATGTGGCAAACGGTCCAAGGTAGGACCTTCACTCCGGAAGACTTGACAGCATCTGAGCTCGATACTCTGGCAGAAATTCTGAATGACATAGCTGACCCTGAATATCGTGCTCGCGTAGGAGATATCCTTTGGATAGTCCGCCGAGACTATAAGGCTGCGCAGACTGCCATCCGTGCCTTTATTGAATCGGCTCGTCGCTTGGAAACTGATGATCTGTGGCCAACATTCGTCACCCGTCTGCAACGGGCTCTGCAATTGGCGGCAACGCTCGGTATTGGGAAGGAACTTCATCAAGAAGTTGTGGCGGAAGTTGAAATCGTAATCACGCGATACGAGTCGAACCCCAAGGCAGGAGTTCTTTGCGCACGTTTGATGA
Organism: Geobacter sp. PheSNFMC; assembly: GCF_059620965.1. Lineage (NCBI taxonomy): Bacteria > Pseudomonadati > Thermodesulfobacteriota > Desulfuromonadia > Geobacterales > Geobacteraceae > Geobacter > Geobacter sp. PheSNFMC. The sequence continues at coordinate 13,545 of NZ_JCAMRN010000038.1, read as the reverse complement.
GACTGTTGCAAAGCCAGAACCAAGGCGACTATGCGCGTTACAGCGCGCTAGCTGAGAAGCTAGCGCGTTCCTTTAGTGAATTGAAGGTGTGGCACTTCGCTGAAGAATACTGGGAGGTTGCTGAACGATGGCATCGCAGAGCGTCCAACGCAGCAGAAGCCCAACGCTGTCAACTGGAGGGGGCTGAAATCCTCATAGCCAAGGCGGAGGATAATCTTGTCAGTGATAAACCCAGTTACGGCTTTGCAGCTCATTGGATGAGTGCGGGTGTTGAAGCCTTGAGACGTGCCAAGGCTGATCCGCAGTATATTGCTGCAGTACACCAACGGATGTTGGAGCTCCAGCGCCTGGCTCTCACTGAACTGAAAACGATTGAACTTGATACGAGTACCCTGTCTCAGATGGAGGATGCACAACGCAAATGCTCTGAAGCAGCCCAGGCGCATGTCAGCGGATACCCCTGGGAAGATGCTTTTCGTCGTTTTGCCTTCATAGCCAAGCCGACCAATGTAGACGAACTGAGGACACAAGTAGAAAATAACTCTAAGAAGTTCGTAGTCGGACAACTATTCGGTAGTGTAGCACTCGATGGATCAGGGAAAGTTGCTGATGTGGCACCACCAGCAGGGTTGTCGGGAAAAGCTCTATTGAGAAAGGCAAACCATTTTGGGCATTTAGCATCCGGTAGATACTCAATTGGGGCCAATTTAGTTATGTAGTTCTTCGGGTCGTGCTTCAGCAAGTCGCCGGTTTTGAGATTAATTGTCCCGTTTTTGACATTCAGATAGTAGGGATGGGAATCCAGAGGGGCAGGCAGCGGCAGCAGATCGGCAGCAATCTTGAGAACAGCACGAAGTTTTGAATTTGAAAAACTCGCGCAATACCAATCAGGATCAACAGACTTGCGAAACGTCGGGTCCTTGAGTAAGACGTGTACCAGGTACTGGAGGGCTTTATTCGAAGTATCGACCGCCCAGTGTGTTTTTTCCCACACAAACCATTTTTTCAATTCATGGTGGAAAAAAGCCAGCGCTGCGTAGAGCCAGGTGAAGCGAAGGGTGTTGCCCAACTCAGTCTCATTGAGCAGAGGATTTTCTTGGAATAGTGCCCGGTCAGGAGCCGCGACCTCAGGGTTAATCCTTTCAGGCTCCTCGTATGGGTTTTCTGCATGCTTTGTTTTTTTCTGTTTTTTTGATTTTTCTGAATTCTCTTCAGTGCTCATGGGGACTCCTCCACTTTTGTTTTGGATGTCAAAGTACAAAAGAAGAGGTGCGATAGAAATTCCTTTGCCTAGAGAGCACTAAGCAGAGGTAAATTTTCGAATCATTGGTGGTCGGGCAGGGATAAGATAGAAAGGTAGACGCCCATCAGGAGCAGATTTCGCAGCCCATCACCGAATTTCTGCTCATCTTTATCATTCACTTCCTTCACATCATTCACTGGAATTGGCAGGGGGAATGGTCAACGGGGTAGGCTTTGGATTATTGGCTTGAAAGAGGAATAATTCGCGCTGTTACACCCTGCTGAGAAGGTTTTTCAGCACCACCTAGGCCAGTGGATGTCTGAGAGCTGACAAAGTGATTGAATTCTAAAGAATCTAGTTTTCTGTGTTTTCAGATTCCCCGGTCACAAACATATCGTTAGGGACCCGCGCGCGTCCCATACTTTACCGAGGGAGGAAACACAATGAGCTTGAATCTGGATGCGCTGAGACACAGGATCAAAAACGCTAGGGAGTTGTCGTGCTGCGAGGCCTACATGCACGGCTTCAGGTTGGCGGAACGTTGGGCTGCGGACGAGGCTTCTGTCATTGAACTGGCCATGGTTGGCTCGGATTGCGCCGGCGAGATGGAAAGATTCAGCTTGCGCGAGTGCGACGGGGTCGAGATCAGTACCGACTACGACGAGAGATTTGCGGGGGTAGAAACCTTGTTCGGCAACCTGATCACCGGCCCGATCCACAAACGCCACTATGAGAGCTACAAGAAAGACTTCACTCAGTTCGATCTCAGGGACTATATCCAGGGATTCATCGATGCAATGGCCGAGATCTATGAAGAAGTAGGCGAGGACCTGAAGGCGAAGCTTCTGGAGTACAATCCGGAAGGGATACCGGGTCTGGTAGAACCGAAGGTGTGATACTGAGGCGGGGGATGAAGCATGAGCTTCATCCCCCAGAATAGTCGTTGAGCAGAGACTGTACTTTCAGCGCTGAATGATTTATCTTGATTAATCTTGAGTTGCCGTGTGGGGGGGGGATGTCGGATCTACTTGATGTGACAGGCGACGATATAGCTCGTCTTGATGACAGCAGCCTTCGTACCTTGGTGGGACTACTGTGTGAAGCTGACTATCGTTCAGCGGGACTGCCAGTTAAGGGCATTCTCTGGGGTGGAAATCAAGACGCGCGTGATGGGGGGCTTGATGTTGTTGTGCGCGGAGAGGCAGACCCACCGGCCACTAGCTTTGTCCCTAGGAAGAGAACAGGATTTCAGGTAAAGAAACCCGATATGCCAAGGGGAGAGATCCTGAAGGAGATGAAACCTGGCGGATCTTTGCGGGATGAAATCAGAGATCTGATAGCAGTGAGAGGGGCGTACATAATTGTCAGTTCGACCGGTTCAACTACCGACCCCGCTCTACGAAACAGAACTGATGCAATGAAGGAGGCCATATCAAAGGAAGCAGATCATAGCGATCTGTTTCTCGACTTTTATGACCGCGGTCGCGTTGCAACCTGGGTCAGGTGCCATCCATCGTTGGTCCTCTGGGTACGGAATAAAGTGGGCCGACAGCTAACCGGATGGCGACCCTACGAGAACTGGGCCAATTCACCGGGAGGGGTTGAAGAAGAATATCTCCTTGATGAGGGATTGCGGCTTCATGATGGAACAAGGCGTAGAGACGAAGGAATGTCAATTGAAGATGGGTTGCTGCGACTTAGAACAGCACTTTCTACTCCAGGCACCTCTGTCCGGTTAGCGGGGTTGTCAGGTGTTGGAAAGACACGGCTGGTCCAGGCCTTGTTTGATGACCGATTGGGTACTCATGCTCTTAAGCCCTCACAGGTATTCTACGCCGACATCTCCGATGGCCCGAATCCGGACCCGAAAATCCTTGCTGAACAGCTGATAGCAGATAAGTCGAGAGCAGTAATCATAGTTGACAATTGTCCGCCCGATTTACATCGCCGTTTGACACAAACCTGCTCTAAAAGTCATAGCACTGTTAGCTTATTAACGGTGGAATATGACATTCGAGAGGACCTCCCAGAGGAGACCAGCGTTTTTAGGTTAGAACCGGCGTCACTTGATCTTATTGAAAAAATCATACGTCATCGTTTCCGTCATATAAGTGAAGTAGATGCCAGAAGTATCGCTAACTTTTCAGGTGGTAATGCACGTGTTGCGATTGCCCTTTCCAACACTGTTGAGAATGGAGAAACGTTATCAGGATTCAAAGATGAGGAATTATTTCAAAGATTATTCCGCCAAAGACATGATCCGAGCGAAACCCTGCTTAAATCAGCTGAAGTATGTTCACTGGTATATTCCTTTGAAGGTACGGACATAGATTCAGCAAAGTCAGAACTTGTCTTTCTGGCGTCGCTTGTGGGGAAGGAATCAACAGATTTGTATCGTGATGTGAACACACTCAAAGATAGAGGATTAGTGCAATCACGAAGTGTCTGGAGAGCTGTCCTGCCTCACGCTATTGCAAATCGCCTTGCTAAACGGGCCTTGGATAGTATTCCACAGACAGTACTTGTTAAGACCTTTTTAGCTGAAGGATCAGAGCGGCTAATAAAATCTTTTACCCGCCGTCTATCCTACCTGCACGATAGTGACACCGCCATTTCAATTGTGAATGAATGGCTCTCACCGGAGGGCTGGCTCGGCAAGGAGAACTGTAACTTCAATCCCTTCGGCATGGAGGTCTTCAAAAATATTGCCCCTGTATCGCCCGAGGGAGTGTTAAAGGCTGTAGAACGCGCGGCGACCGGAAGTGACAATGGTAAATTTGCTTCCCGAGATAACCCCCACTTCTACGAATACGTAAGCATCTTGAGACATATCGCTTACGACCAAGATCTTTTCGTCAGGAGTGTCGGTTTATTATGCCAGTTTGCATTATCAGAGAGACCAGGTGAAAACTATAATTCCATTCGCAACGTGCTGAAGTCGTTATTCTTCATCTATCTTTCCGGCACTCATGCACCTGCTGGTGTTAGAGCTGCTGTAATCAAGGACCTGGTTGCATCTGAGGATCCAGGTCGTCAGCAACTTGGCCTGGATCTACTCGATGCCACGCTTGAGGCGTGGCATTTCAGCGCCTCCAGTGATTTTGATTTCGGTGCCAGACCAAGGGACTATGGATTTTATCCAAAGAATCGCAAAGAGATCCGTGACTGGTATGAAATATTTATTGCTCTCTGCACTGAGGTAGCCACTTCTACCAGCCCTTTAACTGAAGATGGAAGACGTATCCTGTCAAACAACTTTAGAGGCTTGTGGACTAAGGCCGGAATGTATGAGGTACTGGAGCAATCAGCCATCTTGATTCACAGACAGACGCCTTGGAACGAAGGCTGGATTCAGATCAAAGGAATAATGCGGTATGACGGCAAAGGGTTTTCAAAAGAGTTACTTGAGAGACTTCATGCTTTGGAAAAGCACCTGAGACCGGATGACTTGCTGGAGCGGGCTCGCACCTTTGCGCTGTGCAAAGATCACTGTGCATTCGATTTGGTAGATGCAATGGACGAAGACGATGATGCATCGTCCGCATGGAATCGTGCAGAAGAAACTACTCGTTTAATTGGAATCGAAGTTGCCAACGATGATGAAATACTCCAAACGCTGTTGCCGGACTTGCTGTCGCAGCATGGCATGCGATTATTTTCGTTCGGGAAGGGATTGGCTGCAGGGCGCACCGACAAAGCAGAGATTTGGCAATTCTTGCGCTCTGGAATTGTCGAAGTGGTACCGGAAAAACGACAGATAAGCTTACTGATGGGGTATCTCGCCGCTTGCGCTGAACAAGACCCCACCTTTTATAATCGAACTCTTGACGCTCTGGTGGTTGATGAACTTCTTGGTGAGTGGTTTCCGATCTTTCAGACCACATCACAGGTTGATGCGCTGGGAGTGAAGAGGCTCCACGCGTCATTAGACGTAGGAAGAGCCCCAATAGACACTTACCAGAACATCGGCTATGGACGGGCGCATGAATTGATAAGTGATGATGACTTAGCAGAATTATTGCTACACATCCTTTCCAAACAGGATGGTCTCGCTGTTGCGGTGGAAATATTGAATATGAGGTTTCATGGGAACGCCGATGCACGGCAACATTCATCCAACTTGGTCGATGTCTCAAGGGAAGTTTTGTCGCTTTACCCCTTTCCGAACGAGAGGGGTAGGCGCGATAATCAAGATTATGAACTCAACCAGATAGCAAACGTGGGCATAATTGGTAAAGGCGGATACAATGCTGCTTTGAAATTGTGTGAAAACATCATTGATGCTGTAGTCAACAACAAGATCTATTCATTTGATTACCCAGAGCTATTCAACACAATAGCCCGGCTACAACCACGAGTATTTCTTGATCAATTTATTGGTAATGAAAAAGTTGAAAAATATCACCGCAAAAGAATTTTTGAAAATGGGATTGACGAAAGGCATAATAATCCGTTGAACCAGATATCTGAAGAGGACCTTGAATCCTGGTGTGATGAGGACCCTGTGAAGCGATATCCGTTGGCAGCTTCTGTAGTGCAGGCTTTTTCGAAATCAGGAGAGCCCGAACAGTTCGAGTGGAAACCTATCGTCTATTCACTGCTTCAAAAAGCGCCGGATGTGGGTGAAGTATTGGAAAATATCGCGGGATCTCTGTATCCCTCTTCCTGGAGTGGTTCACTTGCTGATGCGCTACAACGAAGAGTGGTCCTGCTGGAAAAACTGTTTGATCATGATAACGCCGAGATCGGTGCGTGGGCCAGAAGTCAGTATCGGACTCTTCTAGAGGAAATTAAAGGTGAGCGGGAGTGCGAGGAGTCTCGTAACCGCGAAAGGAATGAAAGTTTTGAATAAATGGCATGACCGGCCGTCCGCCGGTCCACCTTTTTCGGGTGCTATTGGGTAGATTTGGGGGTATGATAGCACTTTCCTTCGACCTTCAGCTAAAAGAGCTGAAAGTCGGAGTGTTCTAAAAACTGTTCTAACGACTACAAACTTCGACATCTATTGAGAGATAAAAAGACTGAAGGCCGCGGCTGGAATAGGTTGGAATTCTAAGCTGTTTGGCAAGTAGGATCTATACTGGTATAGTGCTGTCAGCCCCCTGGATCGGTTTCCCAAGCTGAAGGTCGCGGGTTCGAATCCCGTTTCCCGCTCCAAATAAAAACAAGGGGTTAGGCTAATTTGCCTAACCCTTTTTGTTTGCCAGTGGTACCTCTCGTGGTACCTTGTGAAGTTGCGTCGGTAGGTCTTCCGCTATTGGGTGTCTCCCGACATACACAACCAGCGCAACAATAATTCCCCCCCCCGCTCTGTTTGCTGTGCTGCCGCTCAAGTCTACAGACCTATTTCCTTTTGCGTCAATGTACCCTGAATAGGCTGGGGACGCTCAACGCTTTATTCTCCGTGGTCCATGTTAATCGGCATGCAAAAGTGACCCACTTTTGGGTGTAATCGGCGTCCAAGGGTGACCCACCATTCAACAGGATATCTCGCTGATATTGCGATTGTATTTAGATTATTGCCTGGATCAACCTTGATTGCCGATGGTGGGTCATTTCACGATGCCGATTAATAGAACTATTCAGATTGGGGGCCCCCTTGTTATTGACCCGTTTTGTGTTAGAAGAAAAGGAAACGATCCTGCCGATCATGTCCGGAGGAAAGAAAATAATGTCCTATCTCTCGTGGAGGCGGGCTGAGGCCAACGTTTAGCCATGGCAGCAATGGGCGTCCACGTCCATATGCACAACACGCTCGCATCGAGCGACTACGGCCTCCTAGACGAGAATACGTTCGCGCCCCGGCCAAATTATTGGGCCGCTTTGCTATGGCACAAGCTGATGGGGACGACCGTGCTCAATCCTGGTCCTTCGCCCGTACGCACACTGTCTTCGCGGGACACAAGGTGGCGTCGCCCTTCTCGCGATCAATCTGGACTGCGCCAAGTCGCAATCACTCGACCTTCCCGCGACAGCGCAGCGCTACACTTTGAGTGCCCGGAATCTTACCGACACGCAAGTCCTGATGAATGGAACTGCTCTCGGATTGGGCGCACATGACGAGTTGCCGACATTGGCAGGTGCGCCGTCAGAACCGGGGTCGGTTAGTTTCGAGCCTGCAACCATCACGTTTCTTGCAATCCCGGGGGCGCATAACGCAGCCTGCCGATGATCATTCCAACCGCAAGGACCGTCAAAAAAAGAAGGAGCGTCGCCGGTTTTTCAATACATGTTCGTCGTGGGGCGTGCGGCGCGTTGGCTCGCGAGCGAATACCAGAAACGCGTCGGTGACTGAACCAGTGCAGTCGCAACGGTGGAGAAACAACGAAGACAGGAGAGACGTAGATGGCACAGCTCGTATTGATCACAGCCGGAGCCTCCGGCATCGGAAAAGAAATCGCGAGCGCCTATGCCGCGATCGGCGCCCAAGTCTGCGTCTGCGACATCGATGAGAAGGCGCTGGATACGGCGGCGAAGGATATTCCGGGACTGAAGACTATCGTCTGCGACGTCTCAAAGCGAGACGATATTAAACGCATGGTCACCGCTTCCATCGAGGCGCTGGGCGGACTCGATGTGTTGGTGAACAACGCCGGCATCGCAGGACCGACAGCCCCCGTTGAGGACGCAGACCCCGACCAATGGGAGGCGGTCATGACTGTTGATGTCGTTGGGACGTTTCATGTCACCCGCCTTTGCATCCCTTATCTGAAAAAATCCGCTGCCGGAAGCATCGTCGTGATGTCGTCGGTCGGCGGACGCTTTGGCTATCCGAACCGCAGCGCCTATTGCACGGCGAAGATGGGGCTGATCGGCTTCGCCAAAACCCTGGCACGTGAACTTGGTCAGTACAATATTCGCGTCAACGCGATTGCGCCGGGAGCCGTCGCCGGCCCCCGGATCGAGCGCGTCCTTCAGGGCCGCGCCAGCGCGGAACACAAGACGCTGGAGGAGGAACGGGCCACCGCAATGAGCATCCAGTCGCTGAAGCGTTTCGTCGACCCCAAGGACATTGCCGCGCTGATCCTGTTCCTGACATCGGATGCGGGAAAATCGATCTCCGGCCAGGTCTTGCCCATCGATAACGACGCACAGACTGCCGCTTAGTTCACACAACGACAAGCAAACCGGGGAGAATCGTTATGGCACAGGGATTACGCGAGCGACTGATCGGCGCATGGAAGCTGGTGTCTTACGTCGAAAAGCCAGTTGACGGGTCCGCCCTTTTACCCCCATGGGAGAGGAGCCGCAGGGCATCATCATGTACACGCCCGACGGCTATATGTCGGCGCAGCTCATGCACCCCGGTCGTCCGCAGTTCGCGTCCGGCGACTGGTTTCGTGGCAGTGACGAGGAGATCAAGGAAGAGGCGCTTGGCTACATCGCCTATAGCGGCCCTTTCCACACAGACGAGGAGAAGCAGCCCCTGACGCACTCCATGTTTGTGTCGCTGTCCCGAACTGGCTGGGGCAGACCCAGCCGCGCGTAGTGAAGATCGAGGGCGACATGCTCCACCTGAGCTCGGCTACGCCGATCATGTCCGGCGGAAAGAAAACGATGTCCCAGCTCTCATGGCGGCGGGCCGAGCCCAACGCATAGCCAGGCATCGGCGAGTGCGCATACAGCAGCGAAGGATTCGAGGCGCACGAGAACAAGAAGCGTGCATTTGGCGCGTGAGGCCGCCGCCGACCCTTTAACGTAGATTCACCAGTGTTGCGAGGACGACAGGTATGAACACGACGACAGCAACTGCCTCGGAGCCCGTCCTGAAGAATCTCGATCGGCTGATCCCCGACCTTGAAGCCCTTTACAAGGACGTGCATTCCCACCCCGAGTTGTCGATGCAAGAGACGCGAACCGCTGCGTTAGTCGCGGACTGGCTTCGTATGGCCGGTTACGAGGTGACGACCGGCGTTGGAAAGACGGGGGTGGTAGGTCTGCTCCGTAACGGGGAAGGGCCGACGGTCATGCTGCGCGCCGACATGGATGCGCTACCCATTGAAGAGGCAACCGGTCTTTCCTACGCGAGCCAAGTGACCACGACGGATGTCGAAGGAAAGACCGTGCCGGTCGGGCATATGTGTGGCCATGACATGCATGTGACCTGGCTCGCCGGCGCCGCCGCCTTGTTCGCTCGGGCACGGGATCCCTGGCGAGGCACCTTGATGGTGGTCTTCCAGCCCGGCGAGGAGACGGCGCAGGGCGCCCAGGCCATGATCGACGACAACCTCCTCGAGCGTTTCCCCCGACCGGTTGTCATACTTGGGCAGCACGTCATGCTCGGAGCGGCCGGCGACATCGCTGGAAGTGCCGGCCCCATCACCGCGGCGGCGGACAGCCTTCAAATTAGGCTGTTCGGTCGTGGTGCGCACGGATCGATGCCGCAAGCCAGCGTTGATCCCGTTGTCATGGCCGCTGCGACGGTCCTGCGGCTTCAGACAGTCGTCTCCCGCGAGGTGGCCGCGACCGAGGCCGCGGTCGTCACGGTCGGCGTCCTGCAAGCCGGCACGAAAGAGAACGTCATCCCGGACGAGGCGATCATAAAGCTGAACGTCCGGACATTCGATGCCGGCGTCCGCAATCGCGTGCTGGCGGCGATCGAGCGGATCGTCAACGCCGAGGCCGAAGCGTCGCGTGCTCCTCGGAGACCAGAGATCACGCCATTAGACCGGTATCCGCTCAATCTGAATGACGAGGCAGCGAGCCAACGGATCGCCGAAGCATTCCGCGCCCATTTCTCCCCGGCGCGCGTGCACCACACCGGGCCGGCTCCGGCGAGCGAGGACTTCGGCTGTTTCGGCACGGCTTGGCATGTTCCGTCGGTCTACTGGTTCGTCGGCGGCACCGATACGGAAACCTATGCAAAGGCAAAAGCTGCTGGAACTCTCAATGAACTGCCGGTCAACCATAGCCCCCAGTTTGCCCCGGTAATCCATCCGACGCTGGAAACCGGTGTCGAGGCCTTGGTCGTTGCGGCGCTCGCTTGGCTGGCGTCATAGGGCGCGCGAAACCGGTGATCGGAGTGGTGAGGGATTGCGGAGTGTCGGACCGCCGAGTTTGAAATGAGCGAGCACGGGATGGGAACGCTTCTCCTGGTACTTGACCTCAGTGGTACTTTTGTTTTTGCGCTGAGCGGTGCAACGGCAGGGGTCAAGAACCGTCTCGATCTGTTTGGCGTCTTGGTCTTGTCGTTTGCGGCGGGGAATGCCGGAGGCATTGCCCGTGACTTGCTGATCGGCGCGACGCCGCCGGCAGCGATCAGTAACTGGCACTATCTGGCGGTTTCGCTGCTCGCCGGAATCTTTACCTTCTGGCGACCCTCCATCATCGACCGGCTGCGCAACCCGGTGCTCCTGTTCGACGCCGCGGGGCTGGGGCTTTTCGCGGTTGCCGGCACGCAAAAGGCGCTCGTCTTCGGGCTCAACCCGGTCATGGCGGCTGCCCTCGGCATGCTGACCGGGATCGGCGGCGGCATGACCCGCGATGTGCTCCTGACCGAGATTCCCATCGTATTGCGCGCCGATATTTACGCCATTGCCGCCCTGGCTGGCGCCGCCCTGGTCGTGATCGGCTCCGCATTGCGGCTTCCGGCGACCGCGGTGACGATTGCCGGCGCGGTCCTCTGCTTCGGGCTCCGGTTCATGGCTATTCGCCGAGGCTGGCATCTGCCGATCGCCGGCGAACCCGAGCAACCGGCCGATCGGAAGGATGACGGTGCAAGGAGGCTCTGAGATGAGCATGTTCGTTCTGGTCTGCGGCAATGTGTTCGACGGTCTCTCCGATTCCCTGACTGGACCGGCCGAGATCCTCGTCGAGGGCAACCGGATTACAGAGATCGAGCAGTCGGTGAGGCGACCGCCGCTAACCCAGCGCGGCGTTTCCGATCCACTGGGGCGGTAAGGCGGTGAGTTCCTACCTGATCTGGCACCGCGACGTGCGAGGATGACCAGGGCTAAGCTCCGTGTTCAGGTCTGGATCCCAAATGCGTCCGGTCCAACAACGAGCACACGATGCAATCATCCTCAAGGGAGCTCATATGTCTTTGTCGATAACTGGCGGCCTCAATCCTTCTGCCGATCCAGCCGGCTCCCGAACGGAATTTAGAGGAAACGACAGATTGCTATTGGGCATAATCATGGGCGTCTTGGCGTTCTGGTTATTTGCCCAGACGACGCTGAACGTCGCGCCAGACATGCAGAAGGATCTTGGACTGGACACTGGTGTGATGAATAATGCCGTCGCCATCACCGCGCTGTTCTCTGGCATCTTCATCGTTTTCATCGGCGGCTTGGCCGACCGCATCGGTCGCGTCAGAGTTGTGATGATCGGCTTCGTGCTGAGCATCATCGGATCGCTGTTGATCGGCTTCGCGCCGAACGGAACGGTTGCGCCATACTTTCTGCTGCCTGGCCGCGCCGTGCAGGGGCTGTCGGCGGCCTGCATTATGCCGGCGAGCCTTGCATTGGTTAAGATCTACTGGGACGGCGAAGCACGCCAGCGCGCCGTTAGCATGTGGTCGATCGGCTCCTGGGGTGGCTCCGGTCTCTGCTCCCTGTTCGGCGGCTTTGTCGCACAGAATTTCGGCTGGCGCTGGATCTTCTTCGTTTCCGTCGCGGTCGCGTTGGTCGGCATGGCATTGATGAAAGGCACGCCCGAAAGCAAGGCCGAAGGCCAGAGCTCCAACAAGTTCGACATTGCCGGCGTCGTGAGCTTCATGGTGGCCATGATCACTCTGCAGATTGTCATCACGCAGGGCAACAAACTCGGTTGGACCAGTCCACTGATCCTGTCGCTTTCGGCCGTCACCCTCGTCTTCGGATCGTTGTTTTTCAGGGTCGAGTCGCGAATCCCGAACGCTTTCGTCGACTTCAAGCTGTTCCGCAACCAGACCTATACCGGCGCAACGGTTTCGAATTTCCTGCTCAACGGCGTCGCCGGCACCCTGCTCGTCTCGCTGCAACTCGTCCAACTAGGCGGCAATATGACAGCGCAGCAGGCCGGCATGCTGACTCTCGGATATGCGATCGCCATCATCGCGTTCATTCGCGTGGGCGAAAAACTCCTGCAGCGGTTCGGCGCGCGCAAGCCGATGATCCAAGGCTGTCTGATCACGGGCCTCTCGATCATTCTCCTGTTGCCATCGAACCTCATGCTCGCGGACTACAAGCTCTTCGCGATTGTTGGCTACACGCTGTACGGCATCGGTCTGGCTTTCTACGCCACACCCTCGACGGACGCGGCGCTCTCGAGCTTGCCGGCCGCCCAGGTCGCTTCCGGCGCCGGCCTCTATAAGATGGCTTCGTCTCTCGGCGCCGCGTTCGGTGTGGCTATTTCCGCGGCTGTTTTCACTGCCCTCAGCGCCAATCCGGCAACCATCAACTGGCTTGAAGGCGTTATCACCTTCCAGGGTCGTCAAGAGAACCTGGCGATCCGCGAAGCGGCCATCATCGCGCTCGCCTTCAATATATTCATGGTGCTGATCGCCACCGTATCGATCATGCTGACGGTGCCGAAAGGCAAGAAACCAGTCTGACTCCTTTGCCTGCATTAAAGACTGACATCCCGGGGATTCCGACGATACCCACAGCCCCCCTATGCAAAAAAAAATAGGGGCGGTCAGTGAAGCATGCGGCGCTTTCCTGGATGCCTTTTTGACCTTGCCCCCTCCCGTTTCCCCTACCGTATAGTCTATTCCCACCGCTTTGATGTGAGTTCTTCCGAATGTCCGGATGATCGTTGATGCTCAGAATGGCCCGGCCTGTTCATGGGCCCGGCTGTCGCGGATGCGTTTTTTTCGGGGAAAACGAGGGCTGCCCGGGAGTTTCGGAAGGCCTTATCAGGAATTCCCCGATAGTTCTGAGCACAGGATTATGCACGATTGTCCGATACGTTATGGGCGGGGTTGATTTCAGATCAGGATGCCGCAGACCGCGTCCCACCCGGTGGAGCCTCGATTCCGTCGCCTCTGGCCGGCATGAGCTATGAAGGCATGGCTGCCGACGGGCAGTTCATGCCGTCCGCTGGCTCCGGAGGATTCCTGTTGTCTGAGATCTGGGCGCCCATTGATGAGGCTGTCGTGAAAAAACATGTTGTGCTTGGTTCCGACTCCGGATCCTGGCAATGAGAGAGGAGGAGGGGGTGGATCTGGTTTTCGAGTGGAGGGGTGTGCATGAGTGTTAGTATCCTGTTCCTGGATGACGAAGAGCATATCCTCACATCCCTGGTGCGGCTCTTTGCCGGCACGGGAATGAACGTGCTGCGGGCCGGGAGTGCGGTCGAGGCCCTGCCGCTCTTCGAACGGC
>NZ_JCAMRN010000037.1:0-31034 GCF_059620965.1 Geobacter sp. PheSNFMC | reverse complement strand
GAAGTCTCCATCCGGTCGTCGACCACGATGCCGCGGTTCACCTCAACCCCGCTTCCCTTGAGGAAGCCGCAGGCGGGGCGCACCCCGATGGCCACGATAATCGTATCGCAAGGGATGAAATCGCCGGAGCGGAGCGTTACGCCGGCAATCTCGGCCCCGTCCCCCTCGATCCGGACGACTGTATCTTCAGTGATGACGTCGATGCCGTTGGCCTTCATCTTCTTGGCTACCACGCGTCCTGCAGGGCGGTCGAACGCGGCAGAGAGAATCCGGTCGGCCAGTTCCACGATGGTGATCTGCTTGCCGAGCAGGTGGAGCCCTTCGGCGGCCTTGAGGCCGATGAGTCCGCCACCGATGACCACCACACGGCCGATGTCGGAAGCTATTCCCTTGAGCTTGGCCGCGTCGTCCCAGGTGGTGAAGGTGAAGATCCGGTCCTTGTCGGCCATCCCTTCGATGGGAGGGATGAAGGGGTCGCCTCCCGTGGCGACCAGAAGACGGTCATAGCCGATGGTGTCCCCGCCGGCGATCCGCACCTGACGAGCGGCGGTGTCGATGCCCGTCACTTCCGAGTTGAGGAGCAGGTTGACGCGGTTCTTCTCGTAGAAGTCCTCGGGGAGATATGCCATCCGCTTTTCCGTAACGAGTCCTCCCAGGAGGTAGGAGATGAGGGGGCGGCCATAGGCGTTGTGGCGCTCGCGGGAGATAACGGTGATGGTCCCCTGCTGATCGATGCTCCTGATGCCCCGGATGGCTCCTACGGCAGCCACCGAGTTGCCGATGATCACGTAGTTCATTTCTGGCTCCCCTCCTTGAAGACAAGCGCCCGATTGGGGCAGGCGTCGACGCAGGCCGGAGACATGCGGTCCGGGCAGAGGTCGCACTTGTTTGCTTTCTTTTTCTTCAGGTTCCGCTGGATCGCCCCGTAGGGGCAGGCCATGACGCAGGACCAGCAGCCCACGCACTGCTCCGTGTCGATCCGGACCACACCTTTGTCGTTCTTCTGGATTGCACCGGAGATGCAGGCCCGCAGGCAGTCGGGCTCGTCACAGTGACGGCAGGTGGTGGAGAAGGAGACGATGCCGCCGTCGATCTCCTCCACGGTGCAGCGGGCAATGGGGCGCTCGGGCTCGTGCAGGTAGGCCCGCACGGGATCCTTGGAAAGCGAATGCTCGGTGATGCAGCCGACTTCACACAGATGACAGCCGATGCAGGCGTCTTCAATCATGTAGATACGTTTCATGGGGCTATTCTCCAGCCGGCATGACGCCGAGAATGTTCATGTCTTTTTCGCTCAGGCCCACGGCCCGCAGCTTGTAGCGGTTGCCACGGAGGGATTCCAGGGCATTAAGGCCCATGCCGCCGAGGATTTCCTTCATTTCGTGGCCCCAGGCGTGGACCAGGTTCACCAACCGCTCGGCTCCCAGTTCCGGATTGAGCCGCTTGGCCAGGTAGGGGTTGTTGGTGGTGATGCCCCAGGGGCACTTGCCGGTGTAGCAGCGCTGGCACAGGGTGCAGCCCAGGGCCAGCAGGGTCGAGGTGCCCAGGTTGATGGCGTCGGCACCCAGGGCGATGGCCTTGATGGCGTCGCCGGAGGAACGGACCCCGCCCCCCACCACGATGGCGACCTGGTTGCGGATTCCTTCGTCGCGCAGCCGGGCGTCCACCGATGCCAGGGCCAGTTCCATGGGAAGTCCCACGTTGTCGCGGATGACCTGGGGAGCCGCGCCGGTCCCCCCCCTGAAGCCGTCAATGGTGATGATGTCGGCACCGGCCCGGGCAACGCCGGAGGCAATGGCCGCCACGTGGTGGACCGCTGCGATCTTGACCGACACCGGTTTCTCGTAGTTGGTCGCCTCCTTGAGGGCGAAGATGAGCTGGCGGAGATCCTCAATGGAGTAGATGTCGTGGTGGGGCGCCGGCGAGATGGCGTCGGAACCCACCGGGATCATCCGGGTCTCGGAAATCTGGTCGTTGACCTTCTCCCCGGGCAAATGGCCGCCGATGCCCGGCTTGGCGCCCTGGCCAACCTTGATCTCGATGGCGACACCGGCGTTGAGATACTGCTCGCTTACGCCGAAGCGGCCCGAGGCCACCTGGACCATGACATTGGCGCCGTACCGGTAGAGGTCTTTGTGAAGCCCCCCCTCGCCGGTGTTGTAGAGGGTGCCCAACTCGCTGGCAGCCATGGCCATGGCCCTGTGGGCGTTAAGGTTCAAGGCGCCGTAGCTCATGGCCGAGAAGATGAAGGGGTATTCCATCCGGATCTGTGGCGTCAGCTTCGTGGCGAGCTTCGGCTTGCCGGTCTGCTCATCGCGGACGATCTCAATGGAGTGGGGCTTTTTGCCCAGGTAGGTCCGCAGTTCCATGGGTTCCCTGAGAGGGTCGATGGACGGGTTGGTGACCTGAGAGGCGTCCAGCAGCAGGTGGTCCCAGTAAATGGGATACTTGGCGGGGTTGCCCATGGCGGCCAGGAGGATGCCGCCGGTGTCGGCCTGAGCGTAAAGGTTGCGGATGTGGCCGTTGGACCAGGACTCGTTCCGCTTGAAGACCTCTTCATTGGAGCGGATCGTGATGGCGCCAGTGGGACAGAGGGCCGAACAGCGACGGCATCCGATGCAGAGCGTGTGATCCTCGGTGAGGGTGTCGATGGCCTCGGCGTAAGAATGGACCTCGTAGGCGCACTGGCGGATACAGACCTTGCAGCGGATGCATTTTGCGTCGCTACGGTCGACAATGAACTCGTTGAACGACTCGGTTACGGATTTATAGAGCACCTTGGGACCTCCTGGCTTCGGGTCGCATGCGTTTTAGAGTACACACGTTGATGATGTTTTGATTTAAAGCAAAGAGTGTGCCTATTTTGGTGTTGGTGGGCTGGAGGTGTGTTGTTGTGGGTATGTGCTTGAAATTATTGTTGTTTGTTCTGGGTGGAACTGCCGTTTGAAGCCGGTTGGCGCATGGGTGGTTGGAGGGTGTTCAGGAAGAGGGGGTGATGGTGTAGAAAAAGTAATCAGGTGAGTCGGTGGCATGCCTGGTGCGTACCGGTGTCGTCGTCACCCATGTCGGTGCGGACGGCGCGTTAGCGCCAGGGAACGATGTGGCGGTATTTTTTGATTTCCCGCTCGTATGTCTGCTCAATCTCGCCTTTTCTGCCGTTGATGCGCGAGATGATCAGGACAACAACGGCAACGATGATGAGCGTGACGACGATGATGCCCACGATGATACGGCGGACGCGCCTGTGGCGCGAGTATTCGGCGTACTCCAGGTCGGTGACGCTCACGTTCCCTCCGCGCATGATGCGCAGATGCTCCAACTGGGCAGCCGAAACGAACCCCACCACCATGTCCCGGTCCCGTTCGTCGATACAGAGAAAGCGGAGCGCTGTGCTGAACAGGGGGGGCTCCCCTGCCTTGTGCCGCAGCGCTGCCACATGGACTACCTGGCAGACGACCGGCACTACGCGAAGCTTGTCCTGGGAGATGAACAACTCCATATCCACCAGCGTATCCACGGGGAGTTCCTCGGGGATCCTGATCCTGATGCCTGATCCGCTGATGTTTGCCGCCAGGGGGGGCGGTTGATCCAACTCATTCTCCCGTAACGGTTCCTGGGGAGGGGCAGGGGGAGAGGTGCCCGGCGATTCCACCGCCGTTGGGGGGGGGTACCGGCGTGCCCGCCATCGCTGTCGGATTTCATGGTCGGAAAGGCCGCGGGGGACGGAGTAGCGGAGCGGAATATAGGCATCGATCCGATAGTATTCCCGCAATTCGTCGGGAATGACTTCGCCGATGAGCCGGACGGTCAGCCGGGCATCACCGTGCTCTTCGACGATGATGGCGCGGCAGCAGTAGCCATACCCTCCCTTGCCGAGCCTGAGATCGAGGATGGTGCCGGTGCGGGCGCTTACGTTCTCGGGCAGGCTGTCCCGGGAGAGCTGCAGTTCCAGCAGGTCCCCATCAAAAAGGGTTACGACGCCCCATTCCCTGAACGAGACGTTCTGGGCTCGGGGAAAACGTACCTCGATCCGCTGGGCGAGGTCGAAGTATTTATAGTAGTTGAATAGTTCGTCGCTCATTCCGTGCCGGAGCCGATGCGCTCGTTCAACTCCCTGAGCAGTTGCTCGATATTGACCTTGTGCACACCCGCCCCGTGCTCCAGTTCCTCGTAGTCGGCAATCTGGCATTCATTGCAGTCGAGTCCGTACTTGACGAACACCGTAAGCGTCCGGGGATGTTTCCTGATGATGTCGCCAATGATCATGTCTTTGGTAATCATCGCGCCTCCCTTGTCACCTGTCCTCCCGGTACTCATCGGCACCGGGGGGATTCTCTTTAGCCCGCTGCCCGTTCGTGCAATATAAAAGGCGAGGATGGCACCGTCATCCTCGCCTTTTTCCAAACAATAGCAGGGTTGCGCGACAACGCAACACCGGTGCGGCTCCTTACTTGAGGTTGCCGATCGCTTCCTCGATCCGATCGAGTCCCTTCTTGATGGTTTCCAGGCTCGTGGCGTAGGAGAGGCGGGCATAGCGGTCGTCCCCGAATGCGACGCCGGGGACCAACGCCACTTTGGCGTCTTCCAGCAGATAAGCGGCAAAGTCGGAAGAGTTCTCGATCTTCTTGCCGGCCGGGGTGGTCTTGCCGTACACGCCGGAGAAGTTGGGGAAGGCGTAGAAGGCGCCGGTGGACTTGAAGCAGGTGACCCCCGGAATGGCATTCAGCCGGTCGACGATGTAGGTGCGGCGTTTTTCGAATTCCTTGACCATCTCGGCCACGGCGTCCTGGGGTCCGTTCAGTGCCTCCACGGAGGCCTTCTGGGCGATGGAGGTGGCATTGGAGGTGGACTGGGACTGCATCTTGGTCATGGCGGCCATGAGCGCCTTGGGCCCGCAGGCGTAGCCGATCCGCCAGCCGGTCATGGAGTAGGCCTTGGAGACGCCGTTTACGATGATGGTACGGTCCTTGAGCTCCGGGCAGACCATGGGGATGTTGCAGAACTCGAGCCCGTCATAGAGAAGTTTCTCGTAGATGTCGTCGGAAACCACATAGACGTGGGGGTGCTTGAGCAGCACCGCGGCCAGCGCCTTCAGCTCATCCTTGGTGTAGGTGGAGCCGGTCGGGTTGCAGGGGGAGTTGAGGATGACGTAGACGGTACGGGAGGTGATGGCTTTTTCCAGCTGCTCGGCCGTGATCTTGAACCCGGTGGATTCGTCGGTCATGATGAATACCGGCGTGCCGCCGGCCAGCACGATCTGGTCCGGGTAGGAGACCCAGTAGGGACCAGGGATGATGACTTCGTCTCCCTCCTGGATCATGGCCTGGGAGATGTTGTAGAGGGTGTGCTTGGCGCCGCAGGCGACGGAAATCTCGTCGCGGGTGTACTCCAGCCCGTGATCGCGCTTCATTTTGGCGATGATGGCATCTTTCAGATCATCGGCGCCGCCCACCGGCATGTATTTGGTGAAACCTGCGTCGATGGCTTTCTTGCCGGCTTCCTTGATGTTGGCCGGGGTGTCGAAATCGGGCTCGCCGGCACCGAAGCCGACAACGTCGATGCCCTGAGCCTTCAGTGCCTTTGCCTTGGCATCGATGGACAGGGTGGGGGAAGGCTGGATCTTGTTGACGCGGTCTGCAAGTTTCATTGTACCCTCCTTGGGGGTGATGGAAATGTCCGAATGGGACACTAACGATCTGGTCTGGCGAATTTGTCCCTGAGCGCCTGGCGGACCAGCGGCGGCACCAAGCCGTCGATGGGGCCGTTCAGGGAGCTCACCTCCTTCACGATGGAGGAGGAAAGATAGCCGTAGGGAACCGAGGTCATCATGAAGAGGGTCTCCACGTCCTGGGAGATGCTCCGGTTCATCTGGGCGATCTGGAACTCGTACTCGAAGTCGGATATGGCCCGCAGGCCCCGGATGATGACCGTTGCCTTCTGGGAGAGGACGTAATCTATCAGAAGGCCGTCGAAAGTGTCAACCCTGGCCCTGACGTTGTCGGCCAGCACCCGCTGGATCATGTCGACCCGCTCGTCGGTGGTGAACAGGGCCGATTTGGCCGAGTTGCGGGCCACCGCAACGATGACCTGGTCGAATATCCTGAGTGCGCGGTCGATGATGTCCAGGTGGCCGTAGGTGATCGGGTCGAATGAGCCGGGGTAGACGGCAATCTTGGTCGGCATGGGCGTTCAGTTCCTTTTCCGGAAGAATGAGAGGGCGGTATCGCCGTAGATCCGCCGGTCAACCAGGTGGAGCGGTTCCATGAGATCGGGCAATACCTCGTCCACGGCGGATTCGACGACAATGATCGTTTCTTCTGCGATCAGGGGCGACCCTGCCAGGCGCCCCAGGACCTTGTCAGCCAAGCCGAGCCGGTAGGGCGGGTCGAGCACCACGAGCCGGAAGGGGGCTCCTTCCCGCTCAAGGGAATCAATGGCGGCCAGGGCATCCCTGGCGATGATGCGGGCCCGGTCGCCAAAGCCGAGTTCATCCAGGTTGCGCCGGATCACGGCCACCGATTCCCGGTGGCTGTCCACGAACACCGCCTCGCTGCAACCGCGGCTCAATGCTTCGATTCCCAGGTTCCCGGTCCCGGCGAACAGGTCCAGGACGCGTGCCCCTTCGAATCCCTCCATCCCTGAATGAAGAATGTTGAAGAGAGCCTCCTTGATCCGGTCGGCCGTGGGGCGCACCCGGTTGCCGCGGGGTGCGGCCAGGCGGCGGCCCCGGGCGCTTCCGCCTACGACCCGCACCGGTCCTGTCCGATGAGGGGGGCGATGCGCGAGGCGCTACCCCTGGCGTGGAAGGCCAGCAGGAATTCCTTGGCCTCCCGGTAGGCCATGTCGTGGATGAGCCGGGCGTTGGCCTCGGGGATGGCGTCGATGTCGGCCTTAAAGACCCGGGTCGCGAACTTGATGTCCCGACCGTTTTCCTTGGCCCAGCGCCGCATGGCGTCCATCAGGTCCAGGGGAAGCCCGGCATGGGCCACGTTCTGCCAGAGGGTGCCGATATTTCCTTTTCTGATGCCGTAGTCGGCCAGCTTTCCCACGAGCTTGAGGGGGGTGCCGGTGATGCCGTGCTGCACCAAGCCGTCCAGGCCAAAGCGCAGGGCCGTCTGGTGGATTTCGCTGGTTCGCTTGAGGTCAATCCGTACCATCTGGCCGTCCAGGTAGTTCCCCCGCTTGGATCCGTTGGCGATGGCGAGGAGCTGGGGGTGGACGCCCTGTTCCGCCAGGGCGGAAAGGAATTCCGCCGTTTCGGCCGCGGTGGCCAGATTCGACTCGGTGCCGACGGGGGGCACCTCGCCCAGCTCCACTTCCAGGCCGTACCCTCGCTCCATGACGGCACGGCACAGGTCGACGGTGATACGGATGTTGTCCGGCAGGGGGTTGAACGAGGCATCAACGGCAAAGGAGGTGTAGCCCGCCTCCAGTTGGGCGGCCATGAGGGCACGGGCCTCTTCCAGCTCCTGTGGTCTGGTGTTCTGGACGGTGATGTGGTCGCCGTGGATGATGAAGGGCTTGGTGAATCCGCACCGTTCGGCATAATCCACCACGGTTTCGAAGAAAACCGCCGGCGTCTGGCCCGTGTAGCCGCCGTCGACGCCACCCTCGGTGCGGGTGAGCTCGAAGGCGACCACGGCATCCAGCTCTTCCGCAGCCTGCATGATGCCGGGGATCACATGTTTGATGCGGGCGTTACAGGCCATGAGGATCGTGTGTTCATTCCTCAGTGCCCTGAAAACATCGCGGCCGTTGAGCAAGCATACGGACGACCGGTTGCCGAGTTTTTTCCGGATATGATCCGGCACGTGGTCAAGAAGAGAAGTATTCATACCTATCCGGTTAACGGCTTGTGCATACCCAGGTAGAATCTTAAAAAAGGCTTAAAAATTTAACATGATGCGTAATGTCTAGTCAAGGGATGTTTTTGTTGTTGACACCCCCGGGACGTCCCATTAGAGTTTTTTCGTTCAAAGGGGAGGTGTCCTTATGGCCGAGGAAGAGGGGATGAGGTCCCTGGAGCGGACGGATCTTGCCGGTTACGCGGCTCGCAGTTGCCGTTCGCGGGGGCGGATGCACCCGGAAGAGTTCAGGGACGACCGCCCCGCTTTCGAGCGGGACCGGGACAGGATCATCCACTGTGCGGCGTTCAGGAGGCTGGAGTACAAGACCCAGGTCTTCGTGAACCATGAGGGGGACTACTACCGCACCCGGTTGACCCACTCCCTGGAGGTGGCCCAGATCGGCAAGGCCATTGCCCGCCGGCTCGCCCTGAACGAGGAGCTGACCGAGGCCCTGGCCCTTTCCCACGATCTGGGGCACACCCCCTTCGGCCACACGGGCGAGGAGGTGCTGAACCGCCTGATGGAGGGCTTCGGCGGTTTCGAGCACAATCTCCAGTCGTTCCGGGTGGTGGACCAGTTGGAGGAGCGGTATCCCGGCTTCAACGGGCTCAATCTTTCCTGGGAAGTGCTGGAAGGGATCATCAAGCATTCATCGCCCTACGACCGGCCGGCCGGCCTGATTGAGGGGTTCCTGCCCGGCGTGGTGCCGACCATCGAGGCGCAGATCATCAACTTTGCCGATGAAATAGCCTACAACAACCACGATATCGACGACGGTCTCAAGTCGGGTTACATCACGATCGAACAACTCAACGGGATTGACCTCTGGCGGGAGGTCTGGGAGAAAATCGATGCCGCCCATCCCGGCCTGGACCGGGAGCGGAAGAAGTTCCAGACCATAAGCGCGCTCATCGGCCTTCTCATTCGGGACCTGATCACCGCCACCGAGGCGAATCTGCGCTCTTACGGCATAATGACCCTTGAGGACGTGAGGGGGGTCAACCGTCCCCTGGTGGCCTTTTCGTCCGCCATGGAGGAGCGGAATCGTGCCTTGAAGCGGTTCCTGTTCACGAACCTGTACCGGCACCACAAGGTGGAGCGGATGAGGGTCAAGGCGGAGCGCTATTTGACGCAGTTGTTCGAGAGTTATGTGAAGCATCCGACGCTGCTCCCCCGCAAGTACCAGCAGAAGATGGACACGCTGGGGCGCGAGCGCGTGGTCTGCGACTACATCGCCGGCATGACCGACCGTTTCGCCCTTGACGAGTTCAAGCGCCTGTTCGAGCCCTACGAGCGCGTTTGAACCGGCTTTGCGGGTGCTGCGGGGACACGGCGCTTGACGCGACGCGTGTTCTGGTGCATAGAATGAAGAAAACGCAGCTCGATAGACGATAAGACTAAACCACCCGCGAGGGTGGGACGGAAAGCCCACGGGTCTCACCGAGACAGCCGGGATGCCGAAATATCGATACGATGTTTCCATCCCGTTTTTTTGTGCCCGCTTGCTGCCGTCCGGGACGGCAAGACCCCTCTGTTCCGAAAGGAGATCGTCATGAAAAGAGCAGTCCTCGTGTTATCCCTGGCCCTGACGGCCGTACCCTGCTTTGCCGCGTCCGATGTCGGTTTCGACGTCAACATCAATGTCGGCAACCGGCCCCAGGTGGTGGTGCCGGCTCCGCCGCCGGTGGTCGTTCCCGGCCCGCCTGTGGCGATCGTCGAGCCGCCCGTCTTTCTTGCCCCCCGCTCCCTGGGGTTTTACGTGGCCGTGGGGGTTCCCTATGATCTGTTTTATTTCTCCGGGAGCTACTATCTCTCGTCCGGTGACGTGTGGTACCGGTCAAACCACTACAACGGCCCCTGGGGCGTCGTCAAGTACAAGCATCTCCCTCCTGGCCTGCGCAAGCACAAGCTGGATCGGATCCGCTACTACCGTGACGGTGAGTATCGCGTCTACGAGGTGGAGCGCGACCATTACCGGGGCAAGCATTTCCGTCCCGGCAAGGAGTCGAAGCGTGAGCGCAAGAAGGACCATGACCGCTGGAAAGATGAACGCAGGGGGGGCAAGGATGGTTACAGGGAGCACGGCGGCAAGGGCCGGGGGAGAGGGCACGACGACTAGCCTTTCATGAAACCGCTTTCTGCCGAGCCCCGGGCATCTGCCGCGGGTGGCGGACGAGGGGCCGCAATTGCGGCCCCTTTTTATGTTTCCAGTGGGGCAGAGATGGCCGGCATTGATAAACATTGCAGATGGCACATGACGCATGCCTGTTCCGCTGTCCGGTGCGAGTGGCATCAGGGCCAAAAACGCCGTGTGCTTGTCCTGGGGCGCTTGAACTCTGTAACTCTTTATGGTTGAATAGTTCCCTGAGGAGTCCCGGCATGCATACCTTTCTGACGATGCTGCTTGCCCTGGTGCTCGCTGTCGGCGCGGCTACGGCGGCAGGGGCGGGAAAAGCCGAGCAGTTGAAGATCGCCCCCCGCGACAAATGTCCGGTCTGCGGCATGTTCGTGGCTAAATTTCCCGCATTTGCGGCCCGGATCACCTACCGCGACGGTTCCTACGCCGTGTTCGACGGCGCCAAGGACATGCTCACCTATTATCTCAATCTGAAAAAATATGCCCCCGCTAAATCCGCCAGCCAGATCGCCTCAGTCCTGGTGACCGATTATTACGGACTCAGCCCCATTGACGGCATGAGCGCCCATTACGTGATCGGCAGCGACGTGCTCGGGCCCATGGGGCACGAGCTGATTCCTTTCGCCCGCGCGGCCGATGCGGAGGAGTTCAGGAAGGATCACCGGGGGGTACGGATCGTCCGGTTCCGGGACGTGAACGCCGCCCTCATCGCCGGCCTGGACTGACCGCCGTGACGGTGCGCAAGTCTACGGTCTTCATCGCTTTTGTCGCAGCGGAGCTGCTGGTACTGATTGCCATTGCCGTCCACGCCTTTGTCGTCGTCGGCAGGGACTCCCGCCTCGCCGAGCAGCGTGCCATGGTGAAGCGCCTTTCCCTCACCGACCTGGCACTCTTTACCGATGCGCGTTACACCCGGCATCCGTCCATGGCCGACCTCCACAGCCCGTTCCAGGATTATCCCCTGTCATTTGAACACTTCCCCTCCGGCTCCCTCATGGCGCCGCCTCCCCACGTGAGGACCTATGGCCGGCATTGAAAAATACCGGAGCATCGTCGATTTCACCCTGTCTTCACTGCTGAGGCGCAAGGGCAAGAACAGCGCCCTGCTCTTCGTCTACACCCTGGTGGTGTTCCTCCTGGCCTCGCTCATGCTCTACACCCAGGCCCTGCGCCGGGAGGCCACGGCGGTCCTGGCCGATGCCCCTGAGCTGGTGGTCCAGCGGATCATGGCGGGCCGGCACGACCTGATTCCGGTCGACTACAGCGAGAAAATCAAAGATATCCGCGGGGTCCGCTCGGTGCGAGCGCGGTTGTGGGGGTACTACTACGATCCGCTCTTCGGCGCCAACTATACCCTGATGGCCCCGGAGCAGTTCACCTGGGAGACGGGGAGCGTGGCAGTGGGGAACGGTCTGACCCGCAGCAGCATGGCCGCGAAAGACAACATCATGCCCTTCTACAACCACGGGGGGACCCTGGTAACCTTTACCGTGGCCGAGGTGCTGCCGGCCGCGACAGAGATGGTTTCGGCGGATCTGGTGCTCATGGGGGCTGACGATTTCCGTTCGCTCTTCGGTGTGCCGCAGGGCATGGCAACCGATCTGGTGGTGGAGGTCGCCAACCCCGTGGAAGTCCCCACCATCGCCGGCAAGATCGTGAAGCTCCTCCCCGATACCCGCCCCATTTCCCGGGACGAGATCCTGCGCACCTATGACGCGGTCTTCAACTGGCGCAGCGGGATCATGCTGGCCGTTCTCTGCGGGGCGCTCCTCTCCTTTTTTATTTTCGCCTGGGACAAGGCCACCGGCCTGTCCGCGGAGGAGCGAAAGGAGATCGGCATCCTCAAGGCCGTGGGATGGGACACCGGCGACGTGCTGGTGATGAAATTCGGCGAAGGGGCGATCATCTCGCTCACGGCATTTCTCGTGGGGGGAACCCTGGCCTACGGGCACGTCTTCTTTACCTCGGCCGCCCTGTTCGGGCCGGTGCTCAAGGGGTGGTCGGTGCTCTATCCGTCGTTCCGGCTCGTTCCGCACGTCGACTTCGGACAACTGGCAGTGCTCTTCTTCCTGGTGGTGGTCCCCTATACCGTGGCGACCATCGTTCCCGCATGGCGGGCGGCCACCGTGGATCCCGATTCGGTCATGAGAGGGTAGCGTGATATCCCTGCACGATGTGAGCAAGATCTTCAACAGCGGCAAAGCCAACGAGTACGCGGCGCTCCAGGGCATTACCGTCGATATCGCTCCCCGCCGCGTGACGGTCCTGAAAGGGCCCAGCGGCTCGGGCAAGACCACCCTGCTCAGTATCCTTGGCGGGATGGCGCGTCCCACGACCGGCCGGATCGTCCTGTCCGATCGCGAGATCACCAGCCTGCCCGAGCGGTTCCTGAGCGATCTCAGGCGCCGCACCTTCGGGTTCATCTTTCAGCAGTTCCACCTGATCCGCGGCATCAGCCTGCTGGAAAACGTCATGATCCCCGCCTATCCCATGGGAGAGCGCCATGGCCTGCTCAAGACGAGGGCCATGGCCACCCTGGAGGTGTACGGCCTTGCCGGCAGGGCCGCCACCCGGGTGGAACTCCTCTCAGGGGGGGAGATGCAGCGGGCCGCCATTGCCCGGGCCCTGATCAACGATCCGCCCGTGATCATCGCGGACGAGCCCACGGCGCACCTGGACACGAAGCTCTCCGGCGAGTTCCTGGAGCATATGACCCGCCTCAAGGAGGAGGGAAAGACCATCATCATGGCGAGCCACGATCCGCTGGTGATCGACGCGGGACTGGTCGACCGGATCGTGCCCATCCGCGACGGACGGCTGGCCGACGGGGCTGCCCCGTGATCCTTCACCCGGCCGTTATCGCCCTGTTCGTCGGTTCGCTCCTGACCAGCGGCATGCTCGTGGCGACGGCGTTCTTCGCCGTGAAGATATTGTGCCACTGGGACCTTGCCAGCGGCAGCGAGCGGCAGCTTTCGTTCGAGCGCCGCACGTACCTCCTTGCCACAATCATGGCCTGCTGCTGCGTGTTCCAGCTCCTGTCCCTGTTTCTCTTCATTCACGTGGCCGACAGCCTGAGCACGCTCTTTCCCGGCGCCATGTGCGCGGCAGGGACCCTCAACCTGAATCGCTTCGGCTATCCCACCCTGATCCTGAAAACAGCCACCTTCCTGCTGGCCGGGGTCTGGCTCATCCTCAATCATGCGGACAACCGGGGGTACGATTATCCCCTCATCCGGATCAAGTATTCGCTGCTTCTGATGATAGCGCCGCTGCTGCTGATCGAGACGGGATTGCAGGGGGGGTATTTCCTCTCCCTACAGCCCCGGGTGATCACGTCCTGCTGCGGCAGCCTGTTTGGCGGGGAGGCGGGCGGCATGGTCCCGACCCTGACTACCCTGGGGGATGCTCCGGTGCTCGCCGCGTTGGGGGGCGTCATAACGCTCACCCTGATCTGCGGGGGGATCTACCTGTGGCAGGGAAGGCTG
Organism: Geobacter sp. PheSNFMC; assembly: GCF_059620965.1. NCBI lineage: Bacteria > Pseudomonadati > Thermodesulfobacteriota > Desulfuromonadia > Geobacterales > Geobacteraceae > Geobacter > Geobacter sp. PheSNFMC. Next base: position 17,565 of record NZ_JCAMRN010000037.1, on the reverse strand, counting down.
GGGTACCTGTTTGCCGCGCTATCCGCCGCGACCTTTGCCGTCGGCGTCGTGGGATTGCTCTCGGCGATCCCGGTCTACATCTATGCCCTTCCCACCCACCACTGCCCCTTCTGCATGCTGCACCGCGAATACGGGCATGTGGGCTATCTCCTCTATGCGACCCTGCTCGGCGGTGGGGTGGCGGGGGTGGGCATGGGAGGGCTCCAGCCCTTCCGGCGGGTGGCGAGCCTGGCATCGTCGCTTCCCACGCTTCAGCGCCGTCTGGTCCTTTTCGCCATGGTCTGCTACGGGCTGTTCGGCGGGATCGCGGCCTGGCAGGTGATGGGTTCCGAGTTGCGGCTCGGGTAGCGGGCAGACCTTCAGGCAATGAAAAAAGCCCGGATCGCTCCGGGCTTTTTCGTGCATGGCGGGACGCAGGCCTTACTTCGCTTTGGGGAGTTCCAGTTTCGGTTCCTGCGCCCTGCGGAACAGCAGGAAGGTTCGGCCGAGGACCTGGGCCACCTCGGCGCCGCAGGCCGAGGCCAGTTCTTCGGCGGCTTCGTGACGGTCCAGGAGGCAGCTTTCCAGGATCTTGACCTTGATCAGCTCGTGGTGCTCAAGGGCCTCGTCGGTCTCTTTGACAAGGGCCTCGCTGATCTCGCCTTTGCCGATGGTGATGACCGGAGCAAGGGAATGTCCCAGGCCCCGGAGGTGTCGTTTCTGTTTGCCGGTCAGCATGCGTACGGATCCTTTTCGTAGGGAGAATGCAGATGGTATAGCACGAAACAGCGGGCGGCACAACCGGCCCCATGCCCCGTCACTCGCAGACCGGTTCCACCATCTCCAGGTAGCGGGCGAGCAGGTTGATGAACCGCTCGACCGCCGGCCACCGACCCTGGGTCGCAGCCCGCTCCATCCGCTCGCCGATGGCGCTCACGGCATCGAAACCGAACGAGCTTCCCGCCCCCTTGAGGTTGTGGGCTATCTTCCGGATGAGGGACGAATCCTCATGCGCGAGTGCATCCTGGAGTGATGCCACGTCCTGCCAGCGGTGGGCGATGAACACCGGCACGATGTCGATGAGCTCGGGGTCTATCCTGACCCGGTACGTTTTTAAGGCTCGTTCTGCCATGGCGTCTCCCGGTCACTGCCGCGCCAGTTCTGCCACCGTGCGCAGCAGGGTGTCCTTTCTGATCGGTTTCGAGAGATGGCTCGTGCATCCCGCTTCAATGGTTTTCAGGGAATCGCTCTTTTCGGCGCATGCGGTGAGTGCCACCACCGGCACCGGCGTGCGCCCCCGTTGCCGTTCCCATTCCCGCAGGGCCCGGGTGGCGGTGTAGCCGTCCATCACCGGCATCTGGATATCCATCAGCACCAAGTCGAAGTCTTCGGCCATGAACATGTCCAGCGCCTCTTGGCCGTTGACGGCACTGCGGACCTGATGGGAGGCACCGCGCAGGAAGGCGGCGATCAGCAGCCGGATGTCCTCCGCATCTTCAACCACCAGCACCCGCAGCGGGGGGGCGGATTCCGACGCCTTTTCCTGGCCGTCGGCGGATGCCTGCCGGTCGCCGGTAATGGTGAGGCTGAAGGGGATCGTCACAATGAAGCGGCTCCCCCTGCCTTCGGAGCTTTCCACGGTGATGTCGCCGTCCATGGCCTCGATGAGCCCCTTGGCGATGGCAAGCCCGAGGCCGGTTCCGCCGAAGCGCTTGGGGGTCTCGGGGGGTCCCTGGTCATAGCTTTCGAAAATGCCGCCCAGCCTGTCGACCGGGATGCCGATGCCCGTATCTTCGATGACAAAGCGTATCATTGCCGGCGACGAAGCCGGCAGCGGGCCGGGTATCCTCTCGACGCGGATCGTTACCGCCCCCTCCGGGGTGAACTTTATCGCATTCCCGGCCAGATTGACGATCACCTGCTGGACCCGCGCCGGGTCGCCCAGGAGGCGCGGCGGAACGTCCGGCGACACCTGCCACGAAAGCTCCAGCCCCTTGCGCCTCGCCTGCCAGAGAAGCTGGTTTCCCGTGGCCGCGACAAGCCCGGCCAGGTCGAAGGGAAGGCTCTCCAGGCGTAAGTGGCCCGCTTCCAGGCATGACGTGTCCAGAATGTCGTTCACGAGGCAGAGCAGGAGTTCGTTGGCGTGCTGGAATCCGTCCAGGTAGTGGCGCTGGGTTTCGTCGAGGCGGGTCTGGCGGAAGAGATCGATGGCCCCGGAGATCAACTGGAGCTGCGAGCGGATCTCGTGGCTGGCATGGGCCAGAAGTTCACTTTTGGCCGTGGTGGCCGCGTCTGCCGCTGCCGCGGCGGCTCGAAGCTCCTGCTGCGCGGTCCGGAGCCGTTCGTTCTCGCCCAGAAGTCCGGTCAACTGGTTCTCAAGTTCCCGAATCCGGTTCCGGTCCGTGGGCGGCACAAGATTTTGCCGGCTGTCGGAGCCGTTGTCAGTGGTCTGGTGCTGGCCGGAAGCTGGTTGAAGCGTCATGGTGGATTGTATCTGGTCCCGTGATCTGATGTTACTTTGATGAAATTGCATTAAAAATGTTATCATAATTGCCAGGGTGCGGCAAAGGGAAAAAGTTTGATCTTGCTAATACGCAGGTGCCGCAAACCGGCCCTGGAGAAAATGCCTTTACAACAGAGCTGGTTATCCATTATCCTTCATCGGTTACACTCAGAAGAGACAGGTGTTTATGAAGATTGAGACCATCAGGAATTTTTCGATTATCGCCCACATTGACCATGGCAAGTCCACCCTTGCGGATCGGCTGCTGGAGTATACCGGCGCCCTCACGGAGCGGGAGAGGCAGGACCAGTTCCTGGACAAAATGGACCTGGAACGGGAGAGGGGTATCACCATCAAGGCCCAGACGGTGCGGCTCACGTACCGGGCTGACGACGGCCGCGAGTATATCCTGAACCTCATCGACACGCCGGGCCACGTGGACTTCACCTACGAGGTCTCCCGGTCCCTGGCCGCCTGCGAAGGTGCCCTGCTGGTGGTGGACGCCTCCCAGGGGGTCGAGGCCCAGACCCTTGCCAACGTCTATCTCGCCATCGACAACAATCTGGAAGTCTTTCCGGTCCTCAACAAGATCGACCTGCCCGCGGCCGAGCCGGAGCGGGTGAAGCACGAGATCGAGGAGATCATTGGCCTCGATGCCCACGACGCGGTCATGGCCAGCGCCAAGGAGGGGATCGGCACCCGGGAGATTCTGGAGGAGATCGTCAAGAAGATCCCACCTCCGGAAGGAGATCCGGCTGCTCCGCTCAAGGCCCTGCTCTTCGATTCGTGGTACGACCAGTACCAGGGCGTGATCATCCTTGTCCGGGTCATCGACGGCACTGTGAAGAAGGGGGACAAGATCCAGCTCGTCTCCACCGGCCGCAGTTACGAAGCCCTGAAGGTCGGCGTCTTTGCTCCGGTGATGCGTGAAGTGCCCCAACTGGCGGCGGGGGAGGTCGGTTTCCTCATTGCCGGCATCAAGGATGTGGCCGACGCCAAGATCGGCGATACCGTCACCCACACCCTCAAGCCCTGCGCAACGCCCCTCGGCGGGTTCAAGGAAGTGAAGCCCATGGTCTTCTCGGGGCTCTATCCCATCGACACCGCCCAGTACGAGCAACTGCGCGACGCCCTGGCCAAACTCAAGCTGAACGACTCCTCCTTCTCCTTCGAGCCGGAGACCTCCCTGGCCCTCGGCTTCGGGTTCCGCTGCGGCTTCCTGGGTCTGCTCCACATGGAGATCATCCAGGAGCGCCTGGAGCGGGAGTTCAACCTCGATCTGATTACCACCGCCCCCACGGTCGTGTACAAGGTCCACCGGATCAAGGGGGACATGATCACCATTGAGAGCGCCAACCAGTTGCCGCCGCTCCAGGAGATCGACTACATCGAAGAGCCCTTCATCCTCGCCTCCATCCACACGCCCAACGAATTCGTGGGGGGCATTCTCTCCCTGTGCGAGGAGAAGCGCGGCGTCCAGCGCGAGATCAAGTACCTCACCCCCACGCGGGTGATGATCATCTATGAACTCCCCCTCAACGAGGTGGTCCTCGACTTCTATGACCGGTTGAAATCAATCACCAAGGGATACGCCTCACTGGATTACGAACATCTGGACTACCGCCGCAGCGACCTGGTGCGGATGAACATCCTCATCAACGGCGAGGCCGTGGACGCGCTTTCCCTCATCATCCACCGGGACAAGGCCTACTACCGGGGCCGCGACCTGGTTTCGAAGATGAAGGAACTGATCCCGCGCCAGATGTTCGAGGTGGTCATCCAGGCGGCCATCGGCTCCAAGGTCATCGCCCGCGAGACGGTGAAGGCCCTGCGCAAGGACGTGCTCGCCAAGTGCTACGGCGGCGACATCAGCCGCAAGCGCAAGCTTCTGGAAAAGCAGAAGGAAGGAAAGAAGCGGATGAAGAACGTGGGGAACGTCGAGCTTCCCCAGGAAGCGTTTCTCGCCATCCTCAAGGTGGAAGAGAAGTAGTTACCCTTTCCGAAAGGACCATCAATGGACTACAAGGAAACCCAGTACGGCCAGTCAACGCCGTCGGAGCAGGCTGCCGAGCCGGTCAGGAAAAAGCACATCGTCCGGGAATACGCCGAGTCGATTATCATAGCCGTCATCCTGGCCCTCATCATCCGGACTTTCGTGGTGCAGGCATTCAAGATTCCCTCCGGCTCCATGGAGGACACGCTTGCCATCGGCGATCACATCCTTGTCAGCAAATTCATCTACGGCACCAAGATCCCCTTTGTGGACGGCCGCTACCTGAAGATCCGCGACCCGAAGCGGGGTGACGTGATCGTCTTCGAATACCCCGAAGACCCCAGCAAGGATTTCATCAAGCGGGTGATCGGCCTGCCGGGCGATACGATCCAGGTGGTCCAGAAGCAGGTCTTCATCAACGGCAAGCCGTTCTCGGTTCCCCAGGAGGTTCACAAGGAAAAGGATGTCATCCCCGCGGCCCAGAATCCCCGCGACAACTTCGGGCCGGTCACGGTACCGGAGAACAGCTATTTCGTGATGGGCGACAACCGGGATCGTTCCTATGACAGCCGGTTCTGGGGCTTCGTCAAGAACAGCCAGATCAAGGGGCTCGCCTTCATCAAGTACTGGTCCTGGGACCGGGAGAAGTTCCGCGTGCGCTGGGGAAGCATCGGCGACATCATCAAATAGCCGCATTGTTCGTGACGGAACTGTTCAGAGGGGCCCTCCTGCCGGAGGGCCTTTTCTGTGTCACAGGGTGTCGCCGCATGGGGATCACTGAGATGTCCGCGGGTAGCACGCATAATGCCCAGCCGACCCCACTGGAAATGGTTGTTCTTTCCGTGTGGGCGCCTGTCCGTGCCAAGTGGCGGAAGATGGCGCATCCGCCGCGCAGGGGAAGGGATTCTTTGTCCAGGGCGACAAAACAATCTTGACTCCCGGGTGGGCCAGGTGATAAATTCGTCAAGATTTTTCTCGTCCCTTTTAATTTAGCCCCGTGAGGTTAGCAAAGGTGATGAAGATAGTGTCGCTGTATGGTCACTACTCCACGAGCCTTTCCGCCTATAGTCCGCGGGAGGGCTTTTTTTGTGGCATGTGAGCGGCCGGTGAGCCGGCGAAAGGGGGAGCACGGTGGCAAACGGAACGGTGATTCTTGATACGGCTGGGGTGAAACGGGCGCTGACCCGCATTGCCCACGAAATCCTGGAACGGAACAAGGGGGTCGACGACCTGGTGCTGGTGGGCATCAGGACCGGTGGCGTCCACCTGGCGCGGGAGATCGCCGCGCGGCTCGAAGAGATCGAAGGTGTGACCGTGCCGGTGGGCGAGGTGGATATCACCCTCTATCGCGACGACTTCAAAGGGCATGCTCGCCATCTGCCGGTGGGCAGGACCGACATTCCCTTCTCCCTCGAAAACAAGAGGGTGGTGCTGGTCGACGACGTCCTCTTTACCGGCCGCACCATCCGTGCCGCCATGGACGCCATGATGGACCACGGCCGTCCCGCCTGCATCCAACTGGCCGTCCTCGTGGACCGCGGTCACCGTGAGCTGCCGATCCGGGCCGATTTCGTGGGCCGCAACGTACCCACGAGCCTCAAGGAAAAGATCGCGGTCCTGTTCGATGCAGCCAGCCGGCCCACCGATGTCGTGCTGGAGAAGTGACCGGGGACGAGACGCAACGAGCAACTACCATTACCTGCCCGCGAGACGGGCAAACAGGGGGGACGATGGGGTTCAAGCATAAGGATATCATCGGGTTGCAGGACCTGGCCCGGGAGGAAATTCAACTCCTTCTCGACACGGCCGACAACATGAGGGAGATCAACTTCCGCGACATCAAGAAGGTGCCGACCCTGCGCGGCAAGACCGTGGTGAACGTCTTCTACGAGGCATCCACCCGGACCCGGACCTCCTTCGAAATCGCGGCCAAGCGCCTTTCCGCCGATACGATCAACATCTCGGCCTCAACCAGCTCCGTGACCAAGGGGGAAACCCTTTCCGACACGGCCCGGAACATCCTGGCCATGAAGCCCGACATCATCGTCATGCGCCACGCCGCTTCGGGCGCTCACCACTATCTGGCCCAGCGGGTCTCCTGCTCGGTCATCAATGCCGGCGACGGCGCCCATGAGCATCCCTCCCAGGGGCTTCTGGACATGCTGACCATGCGCCAGAAGTTCGGAACCCTCGAAGGGCTCACGGTGGCCATTGTCGGTGACATCACCCACAGCCGCGTCGCCCGCTCCGATATCTTCGGCCTCACGAAGATGGGGGCGAGCGTTCGCCTGGCCGGTCCGCCGACCATGATGCCCCCCGGCATCGAGCGGCTCGGCAACGTGACCGTCTGCCGCGACATGCGCGAGGCCATCGAGGGTGTCGACGTGGTAATGATGCTCCGCATTCAGCTTGAGCGCCAGGGCAAGACCCTGCTGCCGACCCTGCGCGAGTACTCACGCTACTACGGCCTCAATCCCCAGAACCTGAAGCTGGCCAAGCCAGGCGCCATGGTCATGCACCCGGGTCCCATCAACCGGGGGGTGGAACTTTCCTCCTATGTGGCGGACAGCGACCAGTCGGCAATTCTCACCCAGGTCGAGAATGGCGTGGCCGTGAGGATGGCGATGCTCTATCACGTGCACGGCGGCGAACTGGCCACGGAATAATTCTGGGTGTCGGAGGGGCGAATCTCATGTTCGCCCCATGCAAAGGCGATCGCACGGATCGTCCCTACACGAATCGCGAGGTGACCACTATGAATCTATTGATAAAGGGAGGGAGGGTGATCGACCCGTCCCTGGGGATTGACGAGACGCTCGACGTTCTCGTGGCAGACGGGAAGGTGAAGGAGCTGGGCACGGGCCTGAAGGCTCCGGCCGGGGCGGAGATCATCGACGCCACCGGCCTGATCGTCACGCCGGGGCTCATCGATATGCACGTGCACCTGCGTGACCCGGGACTCGAGTACAAGGAAGACATCGTGACCGGCACCAGGGCGGCCGCGGCCGGCGGGTTCACGTCGGTGGCCTGCATGCCCAACACCAAGCCGGTGAACGACAGCAAGGCAGTGACCAGCTACATCGTTGCCACGGCTAAGGCAGAGGGTTTCGTCAACGTCTTCCCGGTGGGGTCCATCACCCAGGGAAGCAAGGGGGATGCCCTGGCCGAGATGGGCGATCTGAAGGAAGCCGGCTGCGTGGCGGTTTCCGACGACGGCCGGCCCGTGACCAGCTCCGAGCTCATGCGTCGGGCCCTGGAGTACGCCAAGGGAATGGGGATCATGGTCATCTCCCATGCCGAGGATCTTTCCCTGGTGGGCGAGGGGGTCATGAACGAGGGGTTCGTCTCCACGGAACTGGGGCTCAAGGGAATACCCTGGGCCGCCGAGGATGTCGCCACCGCCCGTGACGTGTACCTGGCCGAGTTCACCAACTCGCCGCTCCACATCGCCCACGTCTCCACCAGGGGGGCGCTGCGGATCATCCGCAACGCCAAGGCCCGCGGCGTGAAGGTCACCTGCGAGACCGCGCCCCACTACTTCAGCCTCACCGACGATGCGGTGCGCGGCTACAACACCAACGCCAAGATGAACCCGCCGCTCCGCACGGCCGATGACGTGGCCGCGGTCAAGGAGGCCCTGAAGGACGGCACCATCGACGCCATCGCCACTGACCACGCCCCGCACCATTTGGACGAGAAAGATGTGGAGTTCAACGTGGCCCTGAACGGCATCATCGGCCTGGAAACCTCGCTGCCGCTGTCGCTGAAGCTGGTGGAAGAGGGGGTAGTGACCCTGCCGGCGCTGGTCGAGAAAATGTCGTGCAACCCGGCCGCGATTCTCGGCATCGACCGGGGTACGCTCCGGCAAGGCGCGATTGCCGACGTCACGGTCATCGATCCGAACGCGACGTGGACGGTGGAGGCCGACAACCTCGCCAGCAAGTCCAAGAATTCTCCCTTCCTCGGGTGGGAGATGAAGGGCGCCGCGGCATACACCATCGTCTCCGGTAGAGTGGTTCACAAACGCTAAGCACAAAATAATCCGTGGCTGATTGTATAGTTGCAAAGGGAGTTGTTATGAAAGCAGTCCTAGCGCTCGCGGACGGGCGCGTCTTTGAAGGGAAATCATTCGGTGCCACCGGCGAGGCCGCCGGCGAGGTTGTCTTCAACACCGCCATGACCGGCTACCAGGAGGTCCTGACCGATCCTTCCTACCGGGGGCAGATGGTCACCATGACCTACACCCAGATCGGCAACACCGGCATCAATCCGGAGGACATCGAGAGCAAACAACTCTACCTGTCGGGCTTCATCGTCAAGGAGTACCACGACTGCTACTCCAACTGGCGTGCCACCATGAGCCTCGACGCCTATCTCAAGGAGAACGGGGTGGTCGGCATCCAGGGGATCGATACCCGGGCACTTACCCGGCACCTGCGGGACAAGGGAGCCCAGAACGGCATCATTTCCACCGTGGATTCGGACCACGAGAGCCTGGTGAAAAAGGCCCGTGCCGTGCCGAGCATGGCCGGCCTCGACCTGGCGACCGGCGTCTCCTGCGACAAGCCCTACCACTGGACCGAGAAGCTCTGGGACCTGGAGGCCGGGTACACCGCCGCAACACCTGACGAGTTGAAGTACAAGGTGGTGGCCTACGATTTCGGCATCAAGTACAACATCCTCCGCTGCCTGGTGTCGGCCGGCTGCGACGTGACCGTGGTGCCCGCCACGTTCCCGGCCGAGGAGGCCCTGGCCATGAACCCGGACGGCATCTTCCTCAGCAACGGCCCCGGCGACCCGGAGCCCATGACCGCCGTCATCGAGAACATCAGGAAGTTCGTGGGCAAGAAGCCCATCTTCGGCATCTGCCTCGGTCACCAGCTCCTGGGCCTCGCCCTCGGCGGCAAGACCATGAAGCTCAAGTTCGGTAACCACGGTTCCAACCTGCCGGTCATGGACCTGGAAACCCGCAGGGTGGAGATCACCGCCCAGAACCACGGCTTCTCGGTGGATATCGTCTCGCTCGGCCATGCCTGCGAACTGGCCCACGAGAACCTGAACGACCAGACCGTTGAGGGGATGAAGCACAAGGATCTCCCCATCTTTTCGGTCCAGCACCACCCCGAGGCATCGCCCGGTCCCCACGACTCACACTACCTGTTCGGGCGCTTCGTGGAGCTGATGGAGAAGGGAAAGGCATAGGGCCGGAACGGTTGCGTCCGGCACGATGGTGACCCCCGGGATCGCCCCTGCACAATCATGCGGTATATCGATCTTTATCAATCAGGCGAATTACTGACGCGGGTCAGGCAGGCCTATGCCCGGCTCCGCTCCTGCGACCTCTGCCCCCTCAACTGCCGGGTGAACCGCCTGGCGGGCGAAACCGGTTCCTGCCGGGCCGGATGGCAGCCCCGGATCGCGTCGGCCAATGTCCACCACGGCGAAGAGCCCCCCATCTCCGGGACAAAAGGATCGGGGACGATCTTTCTCTCCTGGTGCAGCCTCCACTGCCGGTTCTGCCAGAACTTTCCCATCAGCCAACAGGGGACCGGGACCGACCTGACCACGCTGGATCTGGCTGTTCGGATGCTTGGGCTGCAGAGGCGCGGGGTGCACAACATCAACTTCGTCACGCCGACCCACTTCCTGCCGCAGATCCTGGCGGCGCTCTGGCTGGCGATTCCCCGCGGATTCCGGCTTCCGATCGTCTGGAACTCCGGCGGCTACGAGAAGGTGGACGCCCTCCGCCTTCTGGACGGTATCGTGGACGTCTATCTGCCGGACATGAAGTATGCGGCGGAAGAACCGGCGGTCCGGTTCTCCTCGGCCCCCGGCTACCGGGAAACGAATCGATTGGCGGTTGCCGAGATGCTCCGCCAGGTGGGTCACCTGGAGCTGGACGCCGCCGGGATTGCGGTACGGGGGCTCGTCATCCGCCACTTGGTGCTGCCGGAAGGGGCAGCCGGCAGCGGCGAGACGCTCCGCTGGATTGCCGCAAACCTGGGGACCGAGACCCACATCGCCCTGATGAACCAGTTCTTCCCGGCCCACCGGGCCGTTGAGACGCCGGGGATACACCGCAAGATCACCGACGAGGAGTACGACGAGGCGGTGGAGGCCCTGGAGGAGGCCGGCCTGGAAAACGGCTGGGTGCAGGAGTAGCATGAGGACGATCGTATTGCTGGCGCTGTCCAACGTGTTCATGACCTTTGCCTGGTATGCGCACCTGAAGAACCTGAAGGCGGCACCCTGGTACATTGCCGTGGTCGTGAGCTGGGGGATCGCTTTCTTCGAGTACCTGATCCAGGTGCCGGCCAACCGGATGGGCTATGGGACCTTCAGCCTGGGGCAGCTCAAGATCATGCAGGAGGTTATCACCCTTGCGGTCTTCGTCCCCTTCGCGGTCTACTACATGGGCCAGCCCCTGAAACTGGACTATCTCTGGGCCGGCTGCTGCCTGGCAGGAGCGGTGTTTTTCATCTTTCGCGCGTAGCCCTTTCGTTAACGACGATACAGTCACCAAGGAGTTGTAATGCCCAAACGTACCGACATCAAAAAGATCCTCATCATCGGCGCCGGTCCCATTGTCATCGGCCAGGCGTGCGAGTTCGACTACTCCGGCACCCAGGCGTGCAAGGCGCTGAAGGAGGAGGGATTCGAGGTGGTGCTGCTCAACAGCAACCCGGCCACCATCATGACCGATCCCGATTTCGCCGACCGGACCTACGTGGAGCCGGTGACCCCGGAGGTGCTGGCCAAGATCATCGAGAAGGAACGTCCCGATGCGGTGCTGCCGACCCTCGGCGGTCAGACGGCCCTGAACACCGCCGTGGCCGTGGCCGAGAACGGCACTCTGGAAAAATTCGGCGTGGAACTGATCGGCGCCAAGCTTCCGGCCATCAAAAAGGCCGAGGACCGGACCCTCTTCAAGGAGGCCATGGAGAAGATCGGCCTTTCGGTGCCCCGCTCGGGCCTGGCCCACAACCACAGCGAGGCCATGGCGGTGGTCAAGGCCGTCGGCTTCCCCGCCATCATCCGCCCCTCTTTCACCCTGGGCGGCACCGGCGGCGGCATCGCCTACAACATGGAAGAGTACGAGAGGATGGCCATGGCGGGCATCGACGCCTCTCCCACCGATGAGATCCTGGTGGAGGAGTCGGTCATCGGCTGGAAGGAGTACGAGCTGGAGGTGATGCGCGACACGGCCGACAACGTGGTCATCATCTGCTCCATCGAGAACTTCGATCCCATGGGGGTCCACACGGGCGACTCCATTACCGTGGCCCCGGCCCAGACCCTGACCGACAAGGAGTACCAGATCCTCCGGGACGCGGCCCTGAAAATCATCCGCGAAATCGGGGTGGACACCGGCGGCTCCAACATCCAGTTCGGCATCAACCCGCGCAACGGCCGCCTCGTGGTCATCGAGATGAACCCGCGGGTTTCCCGCTCGTCTGCCCTGGCCTCCAAGGCCACCGGCTTCCCGATCGCCAAGATTGCGGCCAAGCTGGCCGTGGGTTACACTCTGGACGAGATCCGCAACGACATCACCCGGGAAACCCCGGCCTGCTTCGAGCCCACCATCGACTACGTGGTGACCAAGATTCCGCGCTTTACCTTTGAGAAGTTCCCGGCAGCGGATGCGACACTGACTACCCAGATGAAGTCGGTGGGCGAGGTCATGGCCATTGGCCGCACCTTCAAGGAGTCGTTCCAAAAGGCGCTCCGTTCCCTGGAGATCGGCTCTGCCGGGTTCGAGTCGCGGCTCTTCGCCAACGGCGATACCCGCCGGGCCCTGGCTCCCAATGAGCAGCAACTGCTCCAGGATAAGCTACGGGTGCCCAACTGGGAGCGGCTCTGGTACCTGGGCGACGCCTTCCGGTGCGGCATGAGCATCGACGAGGTTTTCCAGCTCACTGCCATTGATCCGTGGTTCCTCCACAACATCAAGCAGATCATCGACAAGGAGGAGGAACTGAAGAAGGTCGATGTGGCCGCCGAAGCCCCGGACACTCTGCGGGCCATCGTGCGCGAGGCCAAGCAGTACGGCTTCTCCGACCGGATGCTCGGCCGGATCTGGGCCACGAGCGACGAGGATATCCGCCAGCTGCGGCTTTCACTCGGCATCAAGCCCGTGTTCAAGCGGGTCGATACCTGTGCGGCCGAGTTCGTGGCCTACACCCCGTACCTCTACTCCACCTACGAGGACGAGTGCGAGGCCGAGGTGACCGACCGGAAGAAGATCATGATCCTCGGCGGCGGCCCCAACCGGATCGGCCAGGGGATCGAGTTCGACTACTGTTGCGTCCACGGGGTCTTCGCCCTGGCCGAAGACGGCTACGAGACCATCATGGTCAACTGCAACCCGGAAACGGTCTCCACCGACTATGACACCTCCGACCGCCTCTACTTCGAACCCCTCACCTATGAGGATGTCCTCTCCATCGTCGATCTGGAAAAGCCCGAGGGGGTCATCGTCCAGTTCGGCGGCCAGACACCGCTCAAACTGGCCGTGGCCCTGGAAAAGGCCGGGGTACCCATCATCGGCACCTCCCCCGACGCCATCGACCGGGCCGAGGACCGGGAGCGGTTCCAGGAGATGCTCCGCAAGCTTAACCTGCTCCAGCCCGAGAACGGTACGGCCCGCTCCTTCGAGGAGGCAGAGGAGGTGGCCAACCGGATCGGCTACCCCGTGGTGGTGCGTCCCTCCTACGTTCTTGGCGGGCGGGCCATGGAGATCGTCTACGATGAGGGAGGCCTGCGCCGCTACATGACCACCGCGGTCCAGGCATCGCCGAAGCATCCGATCCTCATCGACAAGTTCCTGGACAAGGCCATCGAGATCGATGTGGATGCCCTCTGCGACGGTACCGAGATGGTGATCGGCGGGATCATGGAGCACATTGAGGAGGCGGGGATCCACTCGGGAGACTCGGCCTGCTGCCTGCCGCCCCATTCCATCTCCCAGGCTCTGGTTGATGAAATCAGGCGCCAGACCACCGTCATGGCCCTGGAGTTGAACGTCAAGGGGCTCATGAACGTCCAGTACGCCATCAAGGACGGCACCATCTACATTCTGGAAGTGAACCCGCGGGCGTCCCGGACCGCCCCCTTCGTGTCCAAGGCCACGGGCCGCCCCCTGGCCAAGATCGCGGCCCGGATCATGGCGGGCAAGAGCCTGAAGGAGCTGGGCGTAGCCGGTGATATCGTGCCGAAGCACATGTCGGTGAAGGAGGCGGTTTTCCCCTTTGTGAAGTTCCCGGGAGTCGATACCCTGCTCGGGCCGGAGATGAAGTCCACCGGCGAGGTCATGGGGATCGGTCCCGACTTCGCCACGGCCTTTGCCAAGGCCCAGCTCGGCGCCAACGTGAAGCTTCCCCGGTCCGGAAAGGTTTTCATCAGCCTCCACGACGCTGACAAGAAACATATTGTCGAATCAGCTAAAAAACTCTATAATGCCGGTTTTAGACTGGTCGCCACCCGTGGTACCGCAGCCTTCCTGAAGGAGAGGGGGGTTGAGGTGGAGGTGATCAACAAGGTGCTTGAAGGCCGTCCCCACGTGGTTGACGCCATCAAGAGCGGCGACATCTGCATGGTGCTCAACACCACCCAGGGGGCCCAGGCCGTGGCCGATTCCTTCTCCATCCGGCGCGAGGCCCTCATGCACAACGTGGCCTACTTCACCACCGTTGCCGGGGCAAACGCTGCTGCGGGCGGAATAGTCGCCATGCTGGAAGGGGAGCTTGACGTGAACCCCCTTCAGGAGTACCTCGGCTGACGCGCAGAGGTTACAACATAGTTCATTCATCCCGAGGCGGCCCGCAGGGCTGCCTCGTCATTTTGATACGCAGAGGAGCCTGGAGTACATGTCGCACACCATACCGATGACCAAGGAAAGCTACGAGGCGCTCCAGGAAGAGCTCAAGCGCCTGATCCGCGAGGAGCGGCCCCGGGTGATCCAGGACATAGCCGAGGCCCGCAGCCACGGCGACCTGTCGGAAAACGCCGAGTACGATGCGGCCAAAAACCGCCAGGCCTTCATCGAAGGGCGCATCCTGGAACTCCAGGGCAAGCTCGCCCGGGCCTATGTGGTGGACCTGACGGGGATGAAGCCGGACAAGGTGGTGTTCGGGGCCACCGTTACCCTCTACGACACGGCCACCGAAGAAGAAGTCACCTACAAGATCGTGGGCGAAGAAGAGGCCGACATCAAGCTCGGCAAGATTTCCTGCACCTCGCCGGTGGGCAAGGCCCTCATCGGCCACAAACTCGACGACAGCGTCAAGATCAAGGTGCCTTCCGGGCTCAAGGAATACGAAATCATCGACATCAAGTACGTCTGAAGCGCGAGTCTTTAATCGCAGAAATGCTGCCTGCGGGGATTTCCCCGCAACACCTTTGAAAGAGGATCCGACATGACCCAGAAGTTCACGAAAGACATGACCTTTGCCCAGGCCCTCCAGACCCATCCGGGAGTGGCCGGCGTGCTTCGTTCCTACAACCTCGGCTGCATCGGCTGCATGGGTGCCCAGAACGAATCCCTCGAACAGGGCGCCAACGCCCACGGTCTCAATGTGGATGATATTCTCAGGGATCTGAACGCCCTCTCCTGAGGAGCAGCACCATTAATGAAAAAGGGGAGCCCGGCCCGGGCTCCCCTTTTTTTGTGGAGAGAGCTCTCGGGAATATGTATACGCCATAATGCTGTTGACATACCATCCTGTGTCGGTTATTTGTAGCGTGTTACGATGTGCTTGATTGGTGGCACGCGAGTGGTGCCGGAAAGCGGGGACAGCATGCACATGGCGGATGCGCTTATTTCACCGGCAATCGGGGGGGCGCTGTGGGCGGCTACGGCCGGTACCGTTGCCTGGAGCTGCCGCAGGGTGCGGCAGGAGCTCGATGAGCGGAAGGTGCCGCTCATGGGGGTACTCGGCGCATTCGTGTTCGCGGCGCAGATGATCAACTTCACCATTCCGGGGACCGGATCCAGCGGGCACCTGGGGGGGGCATTGCTGCTGGCGGTGCTGCTGGGACCCCACGCAGCGTTTCTGACCATTGCATCGGTACTGGTGGTGCAAGCCCTGTTCTTTGCGGACGGGGGCCTGCTGGCGCTCGGATGCAACATTTTCAATCTCGGCTTCTTTCCCGCATTCATTGCCTACCCCTTTATCTACCGCGTGATTGCGCCTCCCGGCTCGGACCAGGGGCGAGTCACTATGGCATCTCTGGCCGCAGCGGTCGCCGGCCTGCAGCTCGGCGCCTTGGCCGTGGTGCTCCAGACGGTTGCTTCCGGTATTTCGGCGCTTCCCTTCACCTCCTTCGTGCTTCTCATGCAACCGATCCATCTGGCCATCGGCGTGGTGGAGGGGCTCGTCACCGCGGCGGTGATCGGTTTCGTGAGCCGCGTTCATCCCGAGATCACCGGTTTGCGAGGGTCCCTTCCGGAGCGGAGCACCGTTCCCGGCCTCCGGCGGGTGCTGGTGGCCCTGGGGGTGACGGCACTGCTCACCGGCGGCATCGTCTCCTGGTTCGCATCGGAGAACCCCGATGGCCTCGAATGGGCCATCAGCCGGGTTACCGGTTCCGATGAGCTGGCTGCGCCGCCCGATGGCGTCCACGGCGCGGCAGCCTCCTTTCAGGAGAAGATCGCGTTCCTGCCCGACTATTCCTTTCCCGCCCCCGCTGCCCATGATGCCGCCGGCGCTGCCGCTTCGACCGGCAGCGGCCGGCTCGGTACCTCGGTTTCAGGGGTCGTGGGGGGGGTGCTGACTCTCGGGATCGCGTTCCTCATCGGCCTTATTCTGCGCCGCCGCGCGTCTTCATAAGCGGTTCCGCCCTGATCGCCGCCCTCCATGGCTCCCCTTGAATCGGCGCTCCGTGAGCTGAACCGGCTCGACCTCCTCGCAGGCGGAAACTCGGCTGTCCACCGGCTCGATCCCCGGGCAAAGGTGTTCGTCACCCTCGCGTTCATCGTCGCGGTCGTTTCCCTGGGTCGCTATGAGCTGGCGGCCCTTGTCCCCTTTGCGATATTTCCGGTGGCACTGACTGCCTCCGCAGGCCTGCCGGCAACGGCCATCCTCCGGAAGCTGCTGGTGGTCCTCCCCTTTGCCGTGGTGGTGGGATTGTTCAATCCGCTGCTGGACCGGCACCCCTTGCTCACCCTCGGTCCCCTGGTGATTTCCGGGGGATGGATTTCATTCCTGTCCATTATTGTCCGATCAGTCCTTACGGTGGGCGCTGCCGTCGTGCTCGTGGCTGTGACCGGGTTTTCAGGCATCTGCATGGCCCTGGAGCGGTTCGGGGTTCCCCGGCCGTTCGTGGTCCAACTGCTGTTTCTCTATCGATATCTCTTCGTTTTGGGAGACGAGGGGGGACGGATGGTCCGGGCGCGGGAGCTGCGCACCTTTTCCGGTCGGGGGAGGGGGCTGAGGGCCTACTCCGCCCTGGTGGGAAGCCTGCTCCTGCGTACCTGGGACCGGGCCGAGCGGATTCACATGGCCATGCTCTCGCGGGGCTTCAACGGGCAATTCCACGTGCGGCGCGAGGGCCGCATCGGCCGCGCCGAGCTGATCTTTACGGCCGGCTGGTGCGCACTCTTCGTGCTGTTCAGGCTGGTCAACATTCCCCATCTGCTGGGGGTGCTGATAACGGGGGGATATCCATGAGCCATCACATCGTCGAGGTCCGCGACCTCTGTCATTGCTATCCCGACGGCACCGAAGCCCTGCGCGGCATCAGCTTCCGGATCCATCACGGCGAGTCGGTGGCGGTGGTGGGGGCGAACGGGGCGGGGAAATCCACTCTGCTGCTGCACCTGAACGGGTATCTCGCGCCCACCCGGGGAGATGTGCGCGTGGGCGATACGCCCGTGGTCCGCACGACGCTTCCCGAGGTGCGCCGGACCGTCGGCATGGTCTTCCAGGATCCCGATGATCAACTCTTCATGCCGACGGTCTTTGACGATGTCGCCTTCGGCCCCCTCAACCTGGGGCTGCCACCGGCAGAGGTGGAGCGCCGGGTCACGGATGCCCTGGAACGGGTCGGCGTCGCACATCTTCGCGACAAGCCCCCCTATCGCCTGTCGGGG
>NZ_JCAMRN010000036.1:0-32120 GCF_059620965.1 Geobacter sp. PheSNFMC | reverse complement strand
CCGACCACCCTGGTGAAGTGGCGCAAGCGGATCGGTCCGAAGGGAATGGACAAGCTGCTCCAGGTAACGATCGAGACGGCAAAGAGCAAAGAGTACATGACCGAAAGGCATCTGGAGCGGGTTAACGTCGATACCACCGTCCAGGAAAAAGCCATCGCCTTCCCGACCGATGCCCGGCTTTACCACAAGGCCTGCCGTCTCCTGGTGAAGCTGGCCAAGAGAGAAGGAGTCAATCTGCGCCAGTCCTATGAGCGACTCGGCAAGAAGGCCTTCATCATGCAGGGGCGCTACAGTCATGCCCGGCAGAGGAACCGGGCCAAACGGCAACAGAAGCTGCTGCGCAACTATCTGGGCCGGGTCATCCGAGACATCGAACGCAAATGCGAAGCGCCGGGTACTCTGCTGGCCACGATGCTGGAGCGGGGCAAGCAGATCTTCAACCAGAAACGCAATGACAGCAACAAGCTCTACAGCATGCAAGCCCCCGAGGTCGAGTGCATCGGCAAAGGCAAGGCCCACAAGAAATACGAATTTGGCTGCAAGGTCTCCCTGGTTAGCACCTCACAAGACAGCTGGATAGTTGGCGTACAGGCTATCCATGGCAATCCGTACGACGGGCACACCCTGAAAGATTCACTCACTCAAGCCGAGGCAGTCAGCGGTTGGCGGCCAAAGCATGCCTACTGCGACAAGGGGTACAGGGGAGCACCGGCAGTACTCAAGAACACAGAAATCCACCTGGCCAACAAGAAAAAGAAAAGCATGAAGGCCAGCGAATGGAAGTGGAACCGAAGGCGCAGCGGCATTGAGCCGATCATCGGCCACGTCAAGCAGGATCACCGGATGGACCGCAACTACCTCAAAGGCAAAGAAGGCGACAAGATCAACGCCATCCTGGCCGGGTGCGGCTTCAACATCAGGAAGCTCCTCCGAGCTGTCCTTTTGTGGCTTTTCAAAGAGCGGTTCAGAGGCATCACTGACGACATTACGGCCCTGATTGAGAGATTCAACCGGCTGTATCAACCTGTCTCAGGGTGATTTGAGACTTTTTCAGGCACGACTAGATAGCAGTTTAATCCTTATAGGGGAAAACCGGAAAACTTCGCTATTAAAAACATTAAGTGCAACAAGTCCGATACCAGCCCCCTAAATCCGGTTGGTCACTCTCATTGCGTTCTGCTTTCACCATGCTTTCACTAACTACCATAACTTTAATTAGCTTTTGATGGATTTGGGTGGACTTTGACTGGTGGGCAGACGTGGATAACGCGTCGAAATAACTAGAGTATTTATTTTGTTGATACTTCTGGCGGTAGTTTTCGAATCCCGTTTCCCGCTCCAAAAAATCAAGGGGTTAGGCCGAATGGTCTAGCCCCTTTTCCGTTCGCGTGGTCTCTCGTGTTGTCTCCCTTAACCCCCTCCCGAATTTGCTTGGATGAGTATACTTTGAGTTGAGTGATATCGGACTATTGCGTTTCCCGCTACGGCTCCGTTCAGAGTGAAAGGCTGGCCGGCGTTGTCTGTGGAGCGTTCGGTTGCGGCGATGGTGATCATCTGATGATGGCGGTGCTGGTGGTGCCGGAAAGTCAGGCAGCGTCCACCGGCGATCTTCAGCCGCGACAGGCCGTGAGGAGCGGATGCCTGTGGAACTGCCAGGGGGTCTTTCACGGCTCCTGCGGCTGCCACTGCACAGTGCACGGCCGGCAACTGCCTTTAGCCTGTGACCATGGCCCTTCTTCCGTGCGTTTTTTTGCGGCGTGATCTTTAGTTAATTGAAGTACAACGTTTTTCGTAAAGTTTATTGTTTAATTGTAAAATAATATCTTGACCTGTTGTTGGGGAATGTGTATTTATTGTCTATCGAGATTGTAGACTGATGATATCGAAAAAGACCAAATACGCGCTCAAGGCGATGCTCTACCTGGCCCGGGAGCAGGACAAGGGGCCCATCCTCATTGCCGACCTGGCGCGGGACGAGCGGATTCCCAAGAAGTTCCTGGAGCTGATCCTGCTGGCTCTCAAGAACGCGGGGGTGCTCCAGAGCAAAAAGGGGAAGGGGGGCGGCTACTATCTCGCCCAACCCCCGCGGGAGATCAGCATGGGCCGGATCATCCGCATCCTGGAAGGCCCCCTGGCCCCGGTCCAGTGCGTGAGCGAGACCTCCTACGCCCGGTGCGAGGAGTGCGACGACGAGTGGAGCTGCGGCATCCGGCTCGTCATGAAGGATGTGCGCGACGCCATGGCAACGATCCTTGACGGGGCCACCCTGGCCGATGTGCTGGAACGGGTGGAGCGGGAGAAGCAGAAGAAGGACGGGGTGCTTTTTTACACGATCTGAACGGGGCGTTTTTTTATGCCCTATTAGACTACTAAATCGATAGATTAAAAACGCAAAAGGAGCCGACCATGAAACCGATCAAGACCATCGCAGCCGTTGCCGCAGCATTCCTCGCCCTTGCCGCTCCCCTGGGGGCCCGCGCCGAGGTGAGCCTCCTCAACGTCTCCTACGACCCGACCCGGGAGCTGTACCAGGACTTCAACGCCGCCTTTGCCGCCTACTGGAAGGGGAAGGGCGGGGGGCCGGTCACGGTGAAACAGTCCCACGGCGGTTCGGGCAAACAGGCCCGGGCGGTCATCGACGGCCTGGAGGCCGATGTGGTGACCCTGGCACTGGCCTACGACATCGACGAAATCGCGGGAAAGGCGAAGCTGATCCCTGCCAACTGGCAGAAACGGCTGCCCCACAACAGCTCCCCCTACACCTCAACCATCGTGTTCCTGGTCCGCAAGGGGAACCCCAGGAACATCCGCGACTGGAACGACCTGATCCGCTCCGACGTCAAGGTGATCACCCCCAACCCCAAGACCTCAGGCGGGGCCCGCTGGAACTATCTGGCCGCCTGGGGCTACGCCCTGAAGCAGAAGGGGGGGAGCGAGGCAACGGCCCGCGACTTCGTGACCAGGCTCTACAAGAACGTGCCGGTGCTTGATTCCGGCGCGCGCGGCTCCACCACCACCTTTGTCCAGCGCGGCCAGGGCGACGTGCTCCTGGCGTGGGAGAACGAGGCATTCCTGGCCGTGAACGAGCTGGGCAAGGACAAATTCCAGATCGTGGTGCCGTCGGTCAGCATCCTGGCCGAACCGCCGGTGACGGTGGTGGACAAGGTGGTTGACCGGAAGGGGACCCGCACGGTGGCCGAGGAGTACCTGAAGTACCTCTACACCCCGTCGGGGCAGGAGATCGCGGCCAAGAACTACTACCGCCCCATCGACAAGAAGGTTGCGGCCAAATATGCCGCCTTCTTCCCGAAGGTCAGGCTCTTCACCATCGATGATACTTTCGGCGGCTGGCAGGCGGCCCAGAAGAAGCACTTTGCCGACGGCGGGGTCTTCGACCAGATCTACGGGCCGGGGAAATAACGTGATGCAGGGGCTGCGAGCCGGCGTGAAATCCGCAGCCCTGCATTGGGATTATGCAAAGGACCAACCACCATGGCGACAAGACCAATCACGCGAAACACCGTCATCCCCGGCTTCGGCCCGGCCCTGGGCTACACGGTCTTCTACCTCTCCCTGGTCGTGCTCCTGCCGCTCTCGGCCCTGGCGGTGAAAACGGCCAGCCTCACCTGGGGGGAATTCCTCGCCACCGTGGCAGCCCCCCGGGTGGTGGCCTCCTACCGGGTCACCTTCGGCGCGGCCCTGGCCGCCGCCGGGGTCAACGCGGTCTTCGGTCTCTTGGTGGCCTGGGTGCTCGTGCGCTACCGCCTGCCGGGCAAGCGCTTCATCGATGCCCTGGTGGATCTCCCCTTCGCGCTCCCCACGGCCGTGGCCGGCATCACCCTGTCGTCGGTCTACGCGGCCAACGGCTGGCTCGGCCAGTTCCTGGAGCCCCGGGGGATCACGGTCGCCTTCACCCCGGTGGGGATCTTCGTGGCCATGACCTTCATCGGTCTCCCCTTTGTGGTGCGGACGGTGCAGCCGGTTCTGGAAGAGCTGGAAGAGGAGGTCGAGGAGGCCGCCGCCTGCCTCGGCGCCACTCGCTGGCAGACCTTCCGGCGGGTGCTGTTCCCTGAGCTCCTGCCGGCGGTCCTGACCGGCTTTGCCCTGGCCTTTGCCAGAGGGGTCGGCGAGTACGGCTCCATCATCTTCATCGCCGGCAACATGCCGATGGTGTCCGAGATCACCCCGCTCCTGATCATCACCAAGCTGGAGCAGTACGACTATGCCGGCGCCACCGCCATCGCCACGGTGATGCTCTTCTTCTCGTTCCTGATGCTCCTGGCCGTGAACCTGCTCCAGAAGTGGAGCCGGCGCCATGCAGCCTGACCCGGAGGACCCGACCATGCCAGCATCAATCCGCACCCGCACCGAGCCGGCCCCGGTCCGCTGGGCGCTCACCGCCGGCGCGCTCCTGTTCCTCGGCCTCTTTCTGTTCGTGCCCCTGGCCGCGGTCTTTGCCCAGGCCCTGGAAAAGGGGTGGGGCGCCTACCTGGCAGCCATCCGCGAGCCCGACGCCCTGGCAGCGGTGAAGCTGACCTTCATCACCGCGGCCATCAGCGTGCCCCTGAACCTGGTCTTCGGCGTGGTCGCGGCCTGGGCCATCGCCAAGTTCGAGTTCCGGGGCAAGCAGCTCCTGATCACCCTGATCGACCTGCCGTTCTCGGTGTCGCCGGTCATCTCGGGCCTGATCTACATCCTTCTGTTCGGGCTCCAGGGGTGGCTCGGCCCCTGGCTCCAGGATCATGACGCAAAGATCATCTTCGCCGTGCCCGGCATCGTCCTGGCCACGGTCTTCGTCACCTTCCCCTTCGTGGCCCGCGAGCTGATCCCGCTCATGGAGGCCCAGGGCACGGACGAAGAAGAGGCGGCCATCACCCTGGGGGCGAACGGTTTCCAGACCTTTTGGCGGGTGACCCTGCCCAACATCAAGTGGGGGCTCATCTACGGGGTCATCCTGTGCAACGCCCGGGCAATGGGCGAGTTCGGGGCGGTCTCGGTGGTCTCCGGCCATATCCGGGGCGAGACCAACACCATCCCCCTCCACGTGGAGATCCTCTACAACGAGTACAACTACGCCGCCGCCTTTGCCGTGGCCTCGCTCCTGGCCCTGCTGGCCCTGGTCACCCTGGTCCTGAAGAGCGTGGTCGAGTGGCGGATGCGGGCCGATGCCTGACCCGGACGCCGCAGCGAGATAAAGGAACCAAGACATGAGCATCGAGATCGTCAACGTCACCAAGCAGTTCGGCAGCTTCACCGCCCTGGACAACGTGAACCTGGCCGTCCCCTCCGGGGAGCTGACCGCCCTCCTGGGCCCCTCGGGCTCGGGCAAGACCACCCTGTTGCGGATCATCGCCGGCCTGGAGACGCCGGACGCCGGCTCGATCCGCTTCGACGGCGAGGAAACCACCGACCGCCACGTGCGGGAGCGCCAGGTCGGCTTCGTGTTCCAGCACTACGCCCTGTTCCGGCACATGACCGTGGCGGAGAATGTGGCCTTCGGCCTCACCGTGAAGCCGCGCCGGGAGCGGCGGCCGAAACAGGAGATCAGGGAGCGGGTTCACGAGCTCCTGCGCCTGGTGCAGCTTGAGGGGCTTGCCGCCCGCTTCCCGTCCCAGCTCTCCGGCGGCCAGCGCCAGCGGGTGGCCCTGGCCCGGGCCCTGGCCGTGGAACCCAAGGTGCTGCTCCTGGATGAGCCCTTCGGCGCCCTGGACGCCAAGGTGCGGGTGGAGCTGCGGCGCTGGCTGCGCCGGCTCCACGACGAGATCCACGTCACCAGCGTCTTTGTCACCCACGACCAGGAAGAGGCCCTGGAAGTGGCCGACCGGATCGTGGTCATGAACAGGGGCCGGATCGAGCAGGTGGGGACCCCGGCGGAGGTCTACGACCAGCCGGCCAATCCCTTTGTCTTCGACTTCCTGGGCAGCGTCAACCTCTTCCACTGCCGGACCGGGCAGGGGCAACAGGCGCGGGCCGCCACCCCCGAAGCGGCGGTGGGGTATGTGCGCTCCCACGACATCGAGGTGGAGCGGAGCCAGACCGCCGACGCCGTGGAGGCCCAGGTGCGCCACATCCAGTCCGTGGGCCCGGCAGTGCGGGTTGAGCTCCTGGTGCGCGGCACCGGCAAGACCGTTGAGGCGGAACTCTCCCGCGACGGCGCCGAGCGCCTCGCCCTCAGCCCCGGCGAAACGGTCTATGCCCGGCCGCGCAGGATTCAGACCTTTGTGGAGGATTATCAGATATGATGTTCTGCCCGGCGTTTCCGCACGGAGTTGCATAACCATGTTCACCGACCAACAGATCGAGCGCTATTCCCGCCACATCATCCTGAAGGAGGTGGGGGGCAAGGGGCAGAAGAAGCTCCTGGACGGTAAGGTGATGGTGATCGGCGCCGGCGGGCTCGGGGCCCCCATCGCCCTCTACCTGGCCGCGGCCGGGGTCGGCACCATCGGCATTGCCGACGCCGACGTGGTGGACATCTCCAACCTCCAGCGGCAGGTGATCCACTTCACCCCCGACGTGGGCAAGCCCAAGGTGGAATCGGCCCGGGAGAAGATGGAGGCCATCAACCCCGACGTGAGGGTGCGGACCTACCAGGAGTGGATCTCCGCCGCCAACATCGCCCGGATCATTGCCGACTACGACTTCGTCATCGACGGCACCGACAACTTCGCCGCCAAGTTCCTCGTCAACGACGCCTGCGTCCTGGCCGGCACGCCATACTCCCACGGCGGCATCCTCCAGTTCGACGGCCAGACCCTGACCGTGAAGCCGGGGGAATCCCCCTGCTACCGCTGCATCTTTCCGGCCCCGCCGCCAAAGGACGCCATCCCCACCTGCGCCCGGGCCGGGGTCATTGGCGTGCTCCCCGGCGTGCTCGGCACCATCCAGGCCACCGAGGCGATCAAGTACCTGCTCGGCCAGGGAGACCTCCTCACCGGCCGGCTCCTCACCTACAACGCCCTGCGGATGCGCTTCCGCGAAGTGCCGGTGAAGAAGAGCGCCCGGTGCCCGGTCTGCGGCGACAATCCCACCATCACGGAACTGGTGGACGAGCTCGACATCGAGACTTCCTGAACTTCATCCGTGTGGTGATGGTCGGTAATACGATTGTATCTCTGTGACTTCCTCCGTGTCTCTGTGGCGGATGTTCCGTTGTTGAAAAGGAAAAGATCAATGCCCGAGGAGAAGAAGAATACCGCCATCGACCTCAAGAACCTCAAGGCCGGCGGCTTCATCAAGGAGCGGGGTAAGGATCTCTTCACCGTGCGCCTGCGGGTCCCCGGCGGGCGGCTGCCCGTGGGGCGGCTCAAGAAGATCGCCGAGGTGGCCGAGAAATACGGCCAGGGGATGGTCCATCTCTCGGTGCGCCAGTCGGTGGAGCTGATCAACATCAAATTCAGGGACTTCGACGCCGTGGTGGCCGAGCTGGGGGAGGGGACCCAGAAGGTCGCCTCCTGCGGGGCCCGGGTGCGCGTGCCCACCGCCTGCGGCGGCTGCGAGTACAACCCCAACGGCCTGGTGGACACCCAAAAGTCGGCCCTGGAGGTGGATGAAAAGCTGTTCGGCACCCCCACCGGCCACCACAAGTTCAAGGTCGGCTTTGCCGGCTGCCCCTTTGACTGTCCCAAGTCCGCCACCAATGACGTGGGCTTCCAGGGCGCGGTCTGGCCCGTCCTCTTCGCGGACCACTGCATCGGCTGCGGCCTCTGCGCCAAATCATGCACCGAAGACGCCATTGCCACGGGAGACAACGGCAAGCCCCGCTTCATCCCCGCCAACTGCCTCTACTGCGGCGACTGCCTCAAGGTCTGCCCCACCGAGGCCTGGCGGGCGGGAAAAAAGGGCTACACCGTGCGGATCGGCGGCAAATGGGGCCGCCGTCCCCTGGTGGGCACCCTGTTCGCCGAGTTCCTGCCCGAAGACCAGGTGGTCGACTTCATCGCCGCGGTCCTGGGGTGGTACCAGGAAAAGGCCGAAGGCCAGGGCAGGATCAGGCTCGGCGACGTGATTCGCGCCCAGGGGCCCGAAGCCCTGCTCACCCGCCTGCGGGAGCGCTTCCCCGCCTTCGCGGTCAATGCCACCATTGCCCCCCAGGCCATCGCCACCCAGGTCGGAAAGGAGAAACAGGCCCATGACAACCGTTGATCTGCGCGGGGCAACCTGCCCCACCAATTTCGTCAAAGCAAAGCTGGCGCTGGAAACGGTTGATACCGGCGCAGTGGTCGAATTCCTCCTGGACGACGGCGAGCCGGTCAAGAACGTCCCCCGCAGCCTCAAGGGCGAGGGACACAAACTCCTTGGCCTCAAGGAGGCAGACGGCTACTACGTCCTGACGGTGGAAAAGGGGGAGGAGTAAGGCGCCGAGCTTGTTTCACGGCGTGAGACGGTCGGCATGCGCCGGGTGTTTGGAAGGGATCGGACGGAGCGTCTGGTCCCTTTTCGTTTTTGCCTGCTAGGGAGGGGAAGCGGGCGCACTGGCGTTTTGTCAGGATTTCCCTGGGTTGACCTTTGGTTGGGAATGGTTTATGAGCAGGGGGGCGTAGAGGCACGGTGGTCACGGTGTGGCGCGGTCAACGCAAGCCGGGTGGGCATATCGTTCCGGATGTTGTTCACGGTGTAGATCCGGAAATCATGTGTTTGTGCCGACGGTAAACAGGTGCTATTATCTGGTCTTATAAACGCACCTGTTGGGAGGCCCTATGACCACGAACACAAAGTTTTCCGAGGACATCGTCCCGCTCTCCGATTTAAAGATCAATCCGGGGCGTATTGTCAGCCAGGTGGACAAAACCCACCGGCCGGTGCTTCTGACGAACCGGGGCCGGGGGGTAGCCGTCGTGCAATCCGTCAGGGATTTCGAGGCCGATGCCGAGGAGCGGGCTTTCCTGAAGGCGGTCGTTCAGGGACTCGTTGATATCGAGCAGGGGCGGACCGTGAGTCTGGCCGACGCCAGGAAGCGTCTCGGGCTGGACTGAATCCATGGCGCCCAGGTCAAGCATTGAATTTGCCGAGTCGGCGGCCGCCGATCTGGCGGACATCATCGCCTGGTATGCCGACCAGCAGGTACCCGAGGTGGGGAAGCGCCTGGTCGGGGAGGTTGTCGCCCAGGTGGAGCGGCTCGCCGACTTCCCCGAAAGCGGGCGGATCGTGCCGGAGTTCGAGCTTGCCAATCTGCGTGAGATTATTCATCCGCCGTTTCGGATTGTTTATCGGGTCGATGCTGCCCGCATCCGGATTGTCCGTGTCTGGCGTAGTGAGCGGTTGATGAAGATGGTGGAAGGGAGTGAATGAGGGTGAGTGGGGGTAGTGATAGTGGAGCTGGATGTTTGCGGGTCTGGGTGAGGGATTTGTGTTGACTTGAATTATGTATGGTGTCCCCAGAATTCTCCCCACTTCACCAGCGAGACCGGGCAGGAGCTGACCTTTGGCAACTTCATCCGCTACCACGATTACGAGCCGGAAGTGCTGCTGGCCAAGGAGTCATGGAGTGAGTGGAAAGCCAAGGCCCAACTGGCACCGATTCCAGTCGATCCCGATCTGGCGCGGCTGAAGAAGGCGCTGATCCGGGCCGCCTTCATCAATGGACCAAGGGAAGTAGCACTGCTGCGGCAGGTGCTGGCAATGCTGGCGGCTCGGCAGGTTACCAAAGCGCTGGAACTGGCCGGTTCATCGGCCATGCTGCTCTATTACCGCATCTGGGGGGACAAGGCGGAGAAAGTGGGGGTAGCGTCGCTGGCCGATGCCTTCCAGCGGCTGTCCGCCAATCCGACGGTCTGTGCCGATCTGGACGAGATTCTGGCCTGGTCGCTGGACAGCACCGAGGTTGCCGGTATTGCCCCGGTGCAGTATTCCTTGCCGCTGGAGCTGCACGCCCAGTACGGCATCAGGGAAGTTCAGGCGGCCTTTGGCCGGGCAACGCTGGAGAGCAGCGGCCAGACCGGCATCGGGGTGATGCACTTTGCCGAACAGAAGACTTATGCCCTGCTGGTGACCTTCCAAAAAACGGAAAAGGAGTTCTCCCCCAGCACCATGTATGCGGATTACCCCATCAGCCGGGAGCTGCTGCATTGGGAGTCACAGGCCAACACCGCCCAGCACCACACCGACGGCCAGAACCTGATTCACCATCGGTCGCGGGGATACACGATACTGGTCTTTGCCCGTGGCCAGAAGAAGCGGAACAATGTGACGGTGCCGTTTACCTACCTGGGGCCGGTGGATATGGTGAGTTACGAGAGCGAGCGGCCGATTAAGATGGTCTGGCGGATCAGGTATGCGATGCCGGTGGAGATGTTTGAGGATAATCGAAGGGGTGGGTAGTTATTAAGAAAAGGGGAAAAACAGCGATGGTAAAGCCTCATCATATCGCAAATTTAAAAAAGCATGTCACTCCTCTCACCACCTCTGACGGATATAAGGTCGATGTGTGGGAATTAACTGTTCCTGCATCTGCCGGTCTCAGCTCGTGGGCTGCACATTTTCGACAACATTATTGTTCTGATACAGAGATAGACACCCTCAGAGCTGGCACCGGCCTTTCACGTGCCGAGTATCTAACAGGGTTAGTGTTTCCGGACAAATCAGTTGCTCCTGGACCAGGGATTCGGGCGGGTGACTTCGCAGAGATACTTGTATCTGACTACGTTGAGTACTTGCTTGGGTACTGGGTCCCACGTGAGAAATATGCCGACAAGGCTAGTCGAGATGAGTCGGTAAAGGGGGTAGACATTCTTGGGTTTCACCTGACTTCTCCACCCGCATTGTCTCCCGCAGACACGTTACTTGCCTTTGAAGTCAAAGCGCAGCTTTCAGGTGACAAATACTCCGGACGCTTGCAGACCGCTATAGATGATTCGTCAAAGGACTACCTTCGGCGAGCAATGACTCTGAACGCTACAAAAAGAAGGCTGCTCAAAGCGGGGCAGCACGATAAGGCTCTGGTTGTTCAACGTTTCCAGAATCTCTCAGACTACCCGTTTGTGTACCGCTCTGGTGCAGCTGCTGTTTTATCAGATTCGGCTTATGACGAGACTTTGATACAGAATTCGACGAAGGCAGTGGGGCACCAGAATGCAGGAAGTCTTGAACTTATCGTCATTAGGGGGAAAGAGCTGATGAAGCTAGTGCATGCCTTGTATGAAAGGGCCGCTGATGAGGCATGAGTTCAACAGCCGTCGATTATTCGGTATAACCCGATCAAAAGGCAAAATGTATGAACTCGGGTTGCCAGAGTCTTTGCACATTGCAGTGCCACCGAAAAGTGAGCCACAAGAGTTATTCCTCCTTACTGTTGGCACGTTGGGTGACGTTGCCGCAGCCTTGAGTGATACTGCAAATGACGGAGTGCCGCTGCCACCAACAGCAATTGACGAAGTGGGTTTTTCCGCAAGCTTCTTTGATGCATTCCTAGAATCCAGATTTTCTGAGAGTATCTCGCGCGACACGGCTCTTCTTGCCTCGTCTGCGTACTATCTTGCTCGCCGGCCTGGAAGCAGTATGGTGCTAGCACGTAGAATTCAAATGGATACGGATTCGTCAGTGGATAGACTACTGCATTGGGTTCTCTCGGCTCGGTGGAACGAATATCCAAATGACATACATCCATTCTACGGGGAAGCAATTCACGACGTGGCGAAACTGCTGGCCAATCATTTTTACGACGGCTCAGGTCTTACAGAACTGACATCGGCTATTGACTCATTGAGACATCGTGCTTATGAGGGTGGATCGGCACGTGATCTGCTTTTCATAGATATCATTGCAGCGATTGCAAAGTTGCGCGTGAAAGCCTCTTCCTGGGTCACATTGCCAGATTTCACTGGGATACCGGCTGAAGAATGGGCCACAGCGATTCGTAGACGTGATTTTCCGAAAGAGCTATGGCCGTCTCAGATTTTGCTTGGGCAGGCCGGACTCTTTTCAGGAAAATCGGGCATTGTTCAAATGCCGACAAGTGCAGGAAAAACTCGATCAGTTGAAATTGTGCTTCGAAGTGGATTCCTGTCTGGTCGAACGAGGCTGGCTGTGGTAGTTGCCCCATTCAGGGCACTCTGTCATGAAATTAGCACCTCTTTGCGACATGCTTTCAAAGATGACGATGTCAAAGTTAATGAGCTTTCTGACGCAATCCAACTCGACTTTCTTGATGAAATTGCTGAATTTATAGGAGAAGAGGCCACTACATCACAGTATATTCTTGCTTTAACACCGGAAAAACTCCTCTACGTACTCCGCCAGACGCCAACTCTCGTTAACGACATCGGTATAGTCATATATGATGAAGGTCATCAATTTGATTCTGGCAGCAGAGGTATTACGTATGAACTTCTGCTGACGGAAATTAAAGGACTTCTCCCAACGGGTGCACAAACTGTCCTTGTTTCTGCGGTAATTCAGAACGCACAGGCTATTGCCCAGTGGCTTATGGGAGATGATGCTCAAGTTGTTGGTGGCCGCGGGTTGCTGCCCACTGCCAGATCAGTGGCATTTGCGAGTTGGATTGAGCGACTTGGGCAGCTCATGTTTTTCGAATCGGATAATTATGATCAGCATGATTATTTTGTGCCTCGAGTCATTGAACAACAAGCTCTCACGGGGGATGGTGTAGTTTTCCCTGAGAAGGACAATTCGAAAGACATTTCTCTGTATCTCGGGTTTCGCTTGGTTTCGCAAGGAGCGGTTGCAATTTTTTGTGGACGAAAAGACACGGCGGCGAACATGGCTGCTCGTGCCGTCGAAGTGTTCGAAAGAGGATTAACAATTCCAGCGCCTGCAACTTCAGCTAACCAAGATGAATTGCGGAGGATGAAGAACCTTCTTGGTCGACATTTTGGAGACGCATCAAGCATAACCCTAGCGGCAGCACTTGGGGTTTTCGTTCATCATGGAACTACGCCGCATGGTGTGAGACTTTCCGTCGAATACGCAATGCAGCAGGGCAAGATTAATTTTGTGGCCTGTACATCGACATTGGCTCAAGGTGTTAACCTGCCAATTAGATACTTGATTGTCCCTGGTATCCATCAAGCAGGAGAAAAGATCAAGGTTCGCGATTTCCAGAACTTGGTAGGCCGAGCAGGGCGTTCAGGGATGCACACGGAAGGCCTTATTATCTTTTCTGACCCTAATGTATTTGACAAACGACGTTCGGAACACTGGCGATTCAGGTCCTCTGTTGACCTCTTGTCCTCAGATCGGTCGGAGAGTACAACTAGTTCGCTGTTGGAAATATTTGCTCCATTTCGTAGCAGTGACGGCAAAGGGCTATTGCGGCTACCCACGGAAGGGTTATGTTCCTTCATTCTATTCGGTGAGGACAGTTGGCTTGCTTGGGCCAATGAAGTTGTGAGATTGAATCCGAAGTTCAAATTTAAAGCTCAATCATTAGTGACTGAACTCCGCAGACGACGTAAACTTATTTATGCGGTTGAGAGTTATCTAATGGCAAATCGTGGGGATGGCACTTACGAGGATTTTAGAGCTTCTGCAGAAAGGCTTGCTTCAGCAACTCTTGCCTATCATTTGGCTTCCGATGATGTTAAGCCCAACATAACAGGCCTTTTTGTTTCAGTCGCTGAATATATCCATCAAAATGAACCGACTGCAGAAAAACAGGCTATGTATTCGAAGACACTTCTCGGTGTGAAAAGTGCTAAGGCTATTGAAAGCTGGGTTCGTGACAATCGCGAAGTTCTCCTTTCGTTGAAGTCCAATGAAGACTGGCTGGCACAAGTATGGCAACTTTTCTCTGATCTGTCAGATGATAAGTTTTTCCATGCGGTGGAGCCTAAATCGCTTCCCATTCAATTGGCCCGTCTTTGGATACAAGGTAATTCCTATAATGCTCTTTTTGAAGTCTCGAGTGCCGCAAGAGGGACTAAGCCATGGGGTAGTAAACAACGCAGGCAACTGACAGATGAAGATTTAATCGGTTTCTGCGAGAGTACGCTCGGTTTCGACTGCTGTCTTATTCTTGCGGCAGTAGCGCAGTTTCTCTTTCGTGATGCCAAAATCTCCGACACAACAGCAGCACCTTTGGCTCTATTTCAAAAGTCTCTTAAATACGGACTTCCAGACTGGCTTTCGATTTCGAGTTATGAGTACGGATTTGCAGATCGTGTGGTAGCTCAACACCTCTGCAGCGACGTATGCGCTGAGGGATTTACCGGTCACTTCTTTGCTCCCGCACTCAGGTCTCATCCTAAACTGATCGAAGCAGTCCTTGAACAGTATCCAAGCTATTTTGAGTCTGTCCTCGCGGGTCGCGTACCATGACCGATCTCACCCCCTCCCTCAAACTCTTCTCCTCACTCTCCCGCGCCCCCGGCGCGGTCTGGACAGAGGCTACCAAGCGCAAGGCCCCGCATAAGCCCATCCTCCTGCTGGCGGTGCTGGACCTTGTGCACCGCGGCGTCATCTCCAACCCGTTCATCGACGTCACCGCCGATCTGGTGGAGCTGAACGAGCTGTTCAACCTATACTGGCGGCGGGTGGTGCCGCTGGGGCAGACCAGCAGTATCGCCTTCCCCTTCTCCCGCCTTTCCCGTGAACCGTTCTGGGAGCTGGTCCCCCAACCGGGAAAGACCATCACCGATGCGGTGATCAACAACACCGCCTCCGTCAGCTACCTGCGTAAATACGCCCTGGGGGCGAAGCTGGAAGACGGGCTGTTCCGGGTCATGCAGAGCGGGGAGGGGCGGGAGGCACTGCGGGAAGCGTTGCTCCTTTCCTGCTTCTCACCCGAGGCTGCGGCGCAGCTGCGGGAGCAGTCGATCATCAACCGGGAGGCGTTCGACTACAGCCGTCTGCTGGAGGAGCAGGCGCACCTGCCGCTGGTGAAGGAGATCGTCGAGGCGGACAACTACCGGCCGGCGGTGCGGGACCAGGCGTTCCGCAAGGTGGTAACCACGGCCTACGACCACCGCTGCGCCCTGTGCGGCATCCGTATCGTCACCCCAGACGGCCACACCGTGGTGGAGGCGGCCCATATCGTGCCGTGGAGCAGAAGCCAGAACGACGACATCCGCAACGGCATGGCCCTTTGCCGGCTCTGCCACTGGGGCTTTGACGAGGGAATGCTCGGCGTCTCCGACAGCTACACCGTCATCACCTCCCGCTCCATCGGCATTGATCCCAACTTCCCCGGCCTGCTCCTGACCCTCTCCGGCCGTGGCATCATCCCCCCGACAGACCCGGATAAATCTCCGGCTCGTGAGTATCTGGCCGAACATCGCCGGGCGTGGCGACTTTGATCATTTCCAATAATCCCGTGAGGTATCATGATTCTCAAAAGTAAAGACAGCCGCCAGGAAGACATTCAGGAACTCAACCGCCTGTTGGGGCTCAATCTCTCTGCAAAGCAACGCTTTCTCGTGGAACGGGAACTGAAGTGCCTTCAGGCAGGTGAACGCAACGAACAGAATTCAGCCTACTATCTGGACTTCAGCTACAAGGATTCCCAGAACTGGGCGGTGATCCATGACCTGCGGATAGAGCATCGGGGAAGGGTGGCACAGATAGATCATCTCTTGATCAACCGCTTTCTGGATGTCTATGTGCTGGAGTCGAAGAACTACTATTATGGGATCAAGATTACCCCTGAAGGGGAGTTTCTGGTTTGGAACGGCAAGGGCTACCAAGCTATAGAGTCTCCTGTCGAGCAGAATGCTCGCCATATCCAGGCACTTCAGATGAGTGTCGATGACCGCAATCTTGCCCCTCGTCGGTTTTGTTTTGCAATTTCGATCAATTACCGCAATTTCGTGCTGCTGGCGCCAACGTCAAAAATTATCAGGCCGGAAAAGGCACCATTTGATCTTTCCTCAATCGTGAAGGCAGATGCTTTCGTTTCATACATCGATCAGATAATGGACAAGAAATCGATCATCGAGGCGCCGAAGCTCATCGGCAGCGATACCCTACGCGATTTTGCAGAGAAGCTGGTGCGTTTGCACCGGCCGGGCTCGTTTGATTACGCGGCGAAGTTTGGCGTTGCGGAAGTTGAAGGGGCCAACGCTGTTTCAGCTCCTCCTGTAGTCGCGATGCCGGAAGCCCCGACCTATGGGCCAGATACCGATGCGCCGGCAAACAAGCCTGCATGCAGGAATTGCCGGAACGAGAACCTGACCATTGTCTATGGCAAATTCGGTTACTACTTCAAATGCGGAGTCTGCGACGGCAATACTCCGATAAAAATTACCTGCGGCAAAGATGGCCACAACGAGCGCATTCGCAAGGAAGGACAGAAGTTTTTCCGAGAGTGCGCGGATTGCGGCAGCAGCAAGCTGTTTTTCGTAAATCCCTAAAGAACGACGTGAAACATGAGGGGCAGTGCCATGACTGATAAAAACAAAAACCAGATCGTTCTTTACCAAAGTTCGGATGGCGGCACTTCCCTCGAAGTACATCTTGACCATGAAACCGTCTGGCTGACCCAGAAGCAGATGGCCGAACTGTTCGGCAAAAACAGCGACACCATTTGACTTCATGGGGGGACTGCATGAACAGAGCCGATAACGCCATTGTCCTTTATCAGACTCCTGACGGGGCTTCTTCGCCTGAAGTTCGCCTTGACCATGACACTGTCTGGCTCACCCAGAAGCAGATGACAGAGTTGTTTGGCAAAAACAGCGACACAATCGGTATCGAAAAATGACGCCAGATCGTTACGACACATCGCGCCTCATTGAGGACCAATATGAGCCCGGCTCCAACGGGACAGTGCTGCGCAACAAAAAGGGTATCACCGATTCTGTGGAAATGGGAGAAGCCGAGACAAATGCTCTGTGGCGGGCCCAGAGGAAACTCATCGGGGAGGTGACGAACGATCAGCCCTTCACAGTTGAGGATATCTGCATGATGCATCGCCTCTGGCTGAAGAGCATCTATCCGTGGGCCGGCCAGTTTCGTGGCGTTAACATCAGCAAGGGAGGATTCGATTTCGCTCAGGCCCGTTTTATCCCTGCGTTGATGGACGAGTTCGAACGCAAACAGTTGCGAGAATATACACCCTGCTGTTTGGGTGGGAGGGATGAGGCCGCCCACGCCCTGGCCGAGGTGCATGTTGAATTGATGCTGATTCATCCCTTCCGCGAAGGAAATGGACGATTAGGCCGTCTGCTGGCAACGTTAATGGCGTTGCAGGCTGGTTTGCCGGTCCTTGATTTCAGTTTGTTGGATGGCGATCGACGGGAAGAATACTTTGCCGCGGTTCAGGCAGGGCTGGATAGAAATTATCTGCCGATGAAGCGGTTGTTTGCGGAGATTATCGAGAGGTCTTTACCAGCTTCGTAGGAACTCCATCGTCTTTTTTCCGGGAGACGAAGCGTCCACTCTTTGCATCGCGTGTTACCACTATCCCCTCGATAGCCGAAGAAGATGCGACATTGCGGGCCAATGCCTTGTTGCGAGTGGCAGCATCTTTCAGGTAGGGATTGGTTTCGAGCAGCGACTTTTTCATGGGGGCAGTATATCGTATCCTTTGGCGGGTCGCCAATGTAAATTTCCCCAATAGCTCACTCGGTAGAGCACGTGGCTGTTAACCGCCGTCGAGGGATTATTAGTCGTATGTGTCTGAATCGCTGGATTCTAAGTCCAGTGCGTCTGTGACAGCCGACAAGCGATCACCAGACCCCCAGTCTGGTGGTCGCTTGTCGGCAACGCGGCTGGGGTCGGACCAAGCTAATAAGCCGAAATTATAAAGTTATTCCGATAATAAAGGCGCATTATCGGCCTTAGAAGCACATTTTTGCCGTGAAAAGTGAGGCCTTAAGAAATGGCACGGGCAAATCGCCATCACATGGGGAAAAATGAAGGGTCACACTCCCAAGCTGCCAAGATGAACGGCAGATACGAACCGCGATGAACATCGACGGCACATACAAAATCACTGAAATGGAAGCATGGGACAAGGACGCCATTGACCTTGTGGAACCGGGGTCTATCCGCATCACGGGAAGGCGGGGGGACGTTGTTGATTGGTTGACTAGCACAGCAGTAGGGTCATCCACGTTGACAAGTTGCAGCAGCGAAGTCTCAACCACGGCCCGCAAACCCCGCTTACATCATCCTCTACCACATTGTCTTCCGTTGACAGTAACGATGGTCAGCCCGTTTTCTGAGTGACGACCACTGTTACCGTTGCTACCTCCTGCTGCGAATACTGCCGGTGAAATGTATCCTAAACGCCTCTGCCGTTGCTGCCGGTTGTTGAATATTTCAATATATTCCCAGATCTCATGAATTCCCTCCACCCAGGTTCCGCATTTTTGCGGCTTCATCCGCTGGAGTATTGCCGAAGAATCGTTTGAATTCCCGGCTGAACTGAGATGCACTCTCGTAGCCGACCCGCCCGGATGCAGCGTTTGCGGTAAGGCCGTCCTGTACCATAAGCATCCGGGCTTTATGCAGTCTGATGCTTTTGAGGTACTGTAGCGGAGATGCCGAAGTCACCTGCTTGAAGTTGTGGTGAAACGTCGACACGCTCATGCCGGCCTCACCGGCAAGGGTTTCAATGTTCAACTCGTGCTGATAAGACGCATGGATAAGTCGTATCGCCCGGGCAATCTGGCTGAAACGGTTGTGTCGTATGGCCACTGCCCTCAACGCGCCCCCCTGCTCCCCGCAAAGCACCCTGTAGGTAATCTCTCTCATGGTCTGCGGCCCGAGAATACGGCTGTCAACGGGTGACCGCAGGCATTCCAGCAGCCTCACCGTGGCATCAATCAGTTCACCGGTCAACGGTGCCGAATAAATACCCCTCGGAACGGTTCCGTTCATTGCTATGTCCGTATCCATTTCCATCAGCAACTCTGCTAATGTTGCCGGATCCACCCGCATGGAAACAGCCAGCAAGGGTTCTTCAGGGCTGGCCTCTGTCTCACATACAAGCGGCAATGGTACCGAAAGCACCAGGTAATTGTACGGATCATAAGTATAGACCTGATCTCCCAGGTAACTTGTCTTGCGCCCTTGCCCCACAATCACGATACAGGGGTCATAGAGCATGGGAATGGGGGGGCTGTATTTATCCGACCGCATGAATTGAACCCCCTCAAGAATTGAGGAAGAAAGCCCTTCTCCCGTTGCCAGGGAATCAAGTAATTCCACCAATCTTCGTTCTCGCAGCGATTCTGATGCCTGCGTCATTTGGCCCCCCTGCGGCATTATTGTGTTTCGTTCGAAAATATAACAGATATACGTAATTTATTGCAATATCATGTGTTGGTCGGCAGAAATAGGCAATACTTCAATAGGAATGTATATTGTCGGCTCAATCGATTCAGCTTAGTATCTGACCATGGTTCGCGCCAAATATGCGCGGCAAAAAGGCAGCATGTGTACCAATCATCGCCCATGTGCAGGTAACCGGCAACACAGCGTTGCACAAAAACACAAAGGAGAAATATCATGTCAACATTCATTGTCCCGCGCGAAACGTACCACGGTCTCGGTTCGTTGGAAAACCTGAAAGCAATTGAAGGTAAAAAAGCTGTTATTGTTACTGGCAGTGGTTCCATGAAGAAATACGGATTCCTTGACAAGACCATCAACTTGTTAAAGGAAGCCGGTATGGAGTCGGCTGTTTTCGAGGGGGTCGAGGCTGATCCATCAGTCGAAACAGTGATGAGAGGCGTGGCGTTTTTTAACCGTGAGAAACCTGATATCATAATAGGCCTGGGAGGGTGCTCGGCCATTGATGCAGCCAAAGCCATGTGGGTTTTCTATGAATATCCAGAGGCAACTTTTGAGGAAATCATCAAGCCTTTTTCGGTAAAACCACTGCGCAACAAGGCGCGTTTCGTGGCGATCCCTTCCACCAGCGGGACAGGCACCGAAGCCACGTGCGCATCAATTATCACCGACACCGGCAAAGGGATTAAATATCCCATTGTCTCATACGAGATATGTCCTGACATCGCCATTGTCGATGGGGACTTGGCCAAGAGCATGCCGAAGAATGTCACCGCCGACACGGGCATGGATGCGTTGTCCCATGATGTGGAGGCCTTTGTTGCCGCATTGGCAAGCCCTTACAGCGATGCCATGGCCCTCGATTCAATCCGCTCGATCTTTGTCAATCTTCCGCGGGCTTTTGAGGACGGAAACAACCTGGAGGTTCGGCAAGCCATGCACGATGCCTCCTGTATGGGAGGGGTGGCCTTTTCCAATGCATTACTCGGGATTGTTCACTCCATTGCCCACCAGATCGGCGGCATGTTCAGCATCCCGCACGGTCGCGCCAACGCCATCCTGATGCCGAACGTGATACGCTTCAATAGCCGCGACACAGACAAGTATCGACTTCTGGCCCAGGCTCTTGGCAAGGAAACCGCTGAGGATTTTGCCGGAGAGATCGAGCGCCTCAGGCAACGTGTGGGGATTGAGGGGAGCTTCAAGGCCTACGGTATTGACCCGACGGCCTGGAAGGAAAAGCTTGACGCCATGGTGCAGAATGCCATGGATGATCCCTGCACTGGTACCAATCCACGGAAACCGACTTTGGAAGAGATGAAAAAGATATTTGAAGCATGTTTTGACGGCAAGATCGTAAAATTCTAGTCATTTTTTGTAACAAGACTGATGCCCTGTAAATGGGGTAGCTCAATTCCACGTATATTGGAGATAGCCATGGCTGTTGGTTGGTCCCGCGATGGTGCCGTGCAGGAACAGATAGACGCTACGGTGGAGTCTGAAATCGAGTTGGCGAGAAAACGACTGCCGGTCGGCGAAAGTTTGACCCATTGTGAGGAGTGCGATGCTGCCATACCAGAAGCACGCCGCAAGGCACTGCCCGGAGTTCGCTATTGTGTTGCTTGTCAATCGGAAGTCGAAAGAAATCAGAAGTCAGCAGCGCTCTATAATCGAAGAGGGAGCAAAGATAGTCAACTGAAGTAAAACCTATTTGAATAGATAGGCAGTATTCCCCTGAAACACCAGGCAGTTTCTACTTAGTCGAGCAGTAACAAGCTCATTTCACCACCCGATAACGCTCGTAAGTGCGACAACCAAGGGATGCCGTTAACATCAAAGGCCTGCAGCAATCGTTGCAGGCCTTTTTGTTTTTGTTGAACCTTCTGCTTTGCGTTGCACAAGAGCTGCGGATATTTTTGATCCTGCACGATAATACTGCGTTGCCGCAATTGAGCATTTTGTCCGGCGGCCGTCTTGTTTCAGCAGCTTGTCATTATGATTCGTCAGTTACGAAGATTTACCACCTGCGAATCCCCCCTGACTCCCCGCCACATGCCCCCGGTACATCGCATAATTCGCCTTGAGAATGTCGCTGATCGGCAATTCGTACGGACAGCGCGCGATGCAGGCCCCGCATTCGGTGCAAAGGGGCACCGTTTCCATGGCTTTCCTGCAGAAATCCGCCGCAACGGCCGGCGACATGCGCGAGGCAACGATCGGGTAGCCCATGGCCGGGGTGATCATCACCCCCTGGGGGCAGGGCTGGCAGTATTCGCAGCGGCGGCAGAACCGTTTGCCC
Organism: Geobacter sp. PheSNFMC; assembly: GCF_059620965.1. NCBI lineage: Bacteria > Pseudomonadati > Thermodesulfobacteriota > Desulfuromonadia > Geobacterales > Geobacteraceae > Geobacter > Geobacter sp. PheSNFMC. Next base: position 10,630 of record NZ_JCAMRN010000036.1, on the reverse strand, counting down.
AGCTCGCGGCGGTACTGTTCCATGATCGCCAGGTCCTGCTCGGTGACGACGTTGTCGCGTTCGTAGAATGAAAGGACCTCGTCCACCTGGGCGCAGGACTCGAATCCCGGGATCGGGAAGATGCCGTCGTGGCTGCGGAGGTAGGTAAAGGCCACGGCGGCATTGTCGATCACGCCGCCCCCGAACGGTTTCATGCAGATGAAGGCCATGCCCGCGTTGCGGGCCGCGCCGAGCAACTCATCCCTGGCCCCTTCCTCGATCAGGTTGAAGGGGAACTGGATCGTGTCGAACAGGCCGGTGCGGACCAGCTTGAGGGCCATCTCCAGGTTATGGGAGGTGACCCCCACGTGCCTGACCTTGCCGGCGGCCTTGGCGGCCATGGCCGCTTCCAGCGCGCCCGACGGGCCCGTGACCTCGGCCCAGTCCTTTTCCTGGGCGATCTGGTGCAGCTGGTAGAGGTCCAGGTAATCGGTGCCCAGCTTCCGGAGGCTGTTCTCCACGTGGCCGGTTACGCCCTCGGCGCTCCGCAGCAGGCTCTTGGTGGCGATGACCACCTTGTGGCGGATGCCGGCAAAGGCGATCCCCATCTTCTCTTCGCTGTCGCGATAGGCGTTGGCCGTGTCGAAGAAGGTGATCCCCCGGTCGAAGGCGTGCCGGAGGACCCGGACCGCTTCGTCTTGGGGCAGGCGGATGATGGGGATGCAGCCGAAGCCGCATTCCGAAACGGTCAGGTCGGTGGAGCCGAGCGGCAGGTATTTCATCTGGTCACCTCAAACTGATGTGCCGGGTTCGTGCACAACGTAGCGGGGAGGGTGGAATGCGCGGCGCACGCGAACGAGGTAGCGAGGCCTACGTGTTGGCACGTTGAGCTGTTGGGCAGGCGGCAACAGAGCAGGCCGGCCCCGCAGCAGTTTTGCATAGAGGTTCGTGTTTCAGCCCGTCAACTCTTCGGCAGATAGGCCGGGGTGTTGTGCGGCGCGGCCCGGACGTACTGGGCGGGCCAGGGGGACGGATGCCCCAGTTCCCGGGCCGCCCTGAGGGGCCAGTAGGGATCGCGCAGCAGTTCCCGCGCCAGCAGCACCAGGTCGGCCTGGCCGGAACGGATGATGTGGTCTGCCTGGGCCGGGGCCGTGATCAGGCCGACTGACCCGGTTTTGCCGCCGGTCTCCCGCCTGATCCGTTCGGCAAACTGGGTCTGGTAGCCGGCGCCCAGGGGGATCCGGGCATGGGGGGCGCTGCCGCCGGACGAGCAGTCGATCAGATCGACCCCCAGCGGCAGGAGCCGGCGCACCAGTTCCACCGACTGCTCGATGTCCCAGCCCCCTTCGACCCAGTCGGTGGCCGAGATCCTGACCCAGAGCGGCAGGTGCTCGGGCCAGACCTCCCTGACCGCGGTAACGACGGTCCGGAGCAGCCGGGTGCGGTTTTCGAAGCTGCCGCCGTACTGGTCGGTGCGCTGGTTGCTGAGGGGCGAGAGGAACTGGTGCAGCAGGTAGCCGTGGGCTGCGTGGATCTCGGCGATCTGGAACCCGGCCAGCAGGGAGCGGCGGGCCGCGTCCACGAAGGCCGCCGTGATGGCGTCGATCTCCCCGGTGCTCAGTTCCTGCGGTACGATGCACCCCTCGTCAAAGGGGATGGGGCTGGGGGCCACGATGGGCCAGCCCCCCTCGGCCCCGGACAGGGTGGCGGTCCGCTGTTCCCACGGGGCCGGGGTGCTCGCCTTGCGGCCGGCATGGGCCAGCTGGATGCCGGCGGCGCTACCGCGCCGGGTGATGAAGTGGACGATGCGGGCCAGAAATTCGATGTGCTCGTCGCGCCAGATGCCGAGGTCTTGGGGGCTGATCCGCCCCTGGGGGGTGACGGCGGTGGCCTCGGTCAGCACCAGGCCGGCGCCGCCGGCCGCGCGGCTGCCCAGATGGACCAGGTGCCAGTCGTTGGCAAAGCCGTCTTCGCTGGAATACATGCACATGGGGGATACGGCGATGCGGTTGGGCAGGGTCAGGCTGCGTATGGTCAAGGGCTCGAAGAGATGTGACATGGCATGCCTCCTTGGAACGTGGTTCGCGGGCAGGGCGCCCGGTCCGGGCAGCCGGTGATTCCGGTGCCCTGGTTACAGCATAGCACCGAATTCGCCGTTGCGAACCGGGGCGCGTGCTCCGGCCGGAATGGCGCTACTCCAGCACCCGGAAGACCGCCGCGAAATCCTCGTCGGCATGGCCGGCGGCACGGGCGCGCTTGAAGCTCTCGTTGGCCGTGGCCGAGCCGTGGAGCGGCTGGCCGAGCCGGTCGCCCAGCTCGACGGCCAGGCGCAGGTCCTTCTGCATGTGCTTGAGGGGGAAGCTGGCCGGGAACTCGCCGCTCAGGAGCAGTTGCCCCTTGCCCTTGAACATGGGATTGGCCATTGCCCCGGCATCCAGCACCTCCAGCAGTTGGCCGCCGTCGAGGCCGCATTTCCGCCCCAGGGCCATCCCCTCGCCCAGGGCCGTCATCATCTGGCCCATGATCATGTTGACTACCAGCTTCATCCGCGCCCCTTGGCCCACCTGGCCCAGGTGGAGGCATGTCTTGCCCAGTACGGCAAAGGCCGGCCCGGCTTCGTCGAAGAGGCTCCGGTCGCCCGCGGCCAGGATGATCAGGGTGCCGTCCTCGGCCGGCTTTTTGGTGCCCGAGACCGGGGCCTCCAGGAACCGTCCCCCGCGTGCGGTGACAGCCGCGCCGATGGCGGTGCTGGTTTCGTCGTCCACCGTGGACATGTCGATGTAGCCGCGGCCGCCGCCGATCCCCTCCAGCACCCCGTTGGGCCCGAAGCAGACCTCCTTCGCCGCGGCCGGGTCGGCCAGCATGGCAATGGTGATGTCGCAGGCGGCGCACACCTCTGCGGGGCTTGACGCCTGCCGGGCGCCCAGGGCGACCAGGGGGGCGCACTTGGCGGGATTGCGGTTCCAGACGGTAACGTCGAATCCAGCCCGCACCAGGTTGGCCGCCATGGGGCCTCCCATGATGCCGAGCCCGAGAAAGCCGTATGTTGTCATCTGCTGCTCCTTTCCTGACCCCGCCGATGGGCGGGCAGCGCACGGGTATCGTTGAGTATGAGGATAGACCCGGGCGGCATAGAGTTCAAGAGCAGTTCTTGCCGAAGGAGTGTCCGCTTCTGTCGGTGGCCGGAAAATATCCCGGTTTCCGGCTGAAGTCTGCTACGTTGCTTCGGTCGGGCGGAGTTCTCGCTGTGGCTGCCAGGAGGTGCAACCATGGACGGCAGGACGGTGGGAATGATGCAGCGGGAGCACTTGGCCGGGGTGGTCGGGGCGCCGCGGTGACGGAAGGGGGTGCCCCCTCGCTGCCGGAGGAGCAGGGGGGCAGGGGAAGGGTGTTGCAACCGGGACAACTGCACGGGGCTGACCGGCGGATGCTGCGGCAATCCCGCACCGCATCCGCCGGTCACTGCGATCAGTCGATCCTGAAGTTCCCCACCACGTTCTCGAGCTGATGGGCCTGCAGGGAAAGCTGGGCCGCCGCTGCGGAGACCTCCTCGGCGCCCCGGGCGGTCTGCTGGACCACGTCGGAGATCTGCTGGATGTTGGAGGTGATCTCGCCGGTGGTGGCGGTCTGCTCTTCGGCGGCTGTGGCGATCTGATTGATCTGCATGGTCACGTCGTTGATCCGGTCCAGGATCTCGGCCAGGGCCTGACCCGACTTGTGGGAGGTGACGGAGCCCTTTTCGACCTCCCTGACACCTTCTTCCATGGCTTGGACCGCCGCCCTGGTTTCGTTCTGGATGGCCTTGATCATGCCGCTGATCTCTTTGGTGGCCGCAGTGGTGCGCTCGGCCAGGGCCCTGACCTCGTCGGCCACCACGGCGAACCCGCGTCCCTGCTCGCCGGCCCGGGCCGCCTCGATGGCGGCGTTGAGGGCCAGCAGGTTGGTCTGGTCGGCGATGTCCTCGATGGTGCCGATGATCTCGCCGATCTGCTCGGAGCGCCGGCCCAGTGCATCCACGGTGCTGGCGGTCTGCTTGACCCGCTCGGCGATGATGACCATCCCGTTGTTCGTTTCCTGAACCACTGCGGAACCGCTTGTGGCGGTCATGCTGGTGCCCTTGGAGCTTTCCGCGGCCAGGGTGCAGTTTTGCGCGATGTCCCGGCTGGTGGACGACATCTCCTCGCTGGCCGCGGCAACGGCGCCCACCTGGCAGGCAACTTCTTCAGAACCGGTGGCAATCTGGTCGGAGGTGGCATGGAGTTGGTTGGATGCGGATGCGATGCCGTGGGAGATGCTTATGGCTTCGGAGATCAGTTGCCGCAGGCTGTCCACCATGTTACCCATGGCCGCCATCAGTTGTGCCGTTTCGTCCTTGCCGGTTGCCTCGACCTCCACGGTCAGGTCACCGGCGGCAAGTCTGTTGGCCACCCGAACCCCCTCTGCCAGGGGAGTGGTGATGGAGCGGGCAATGGCCAGTCCGAAGGCGCCGGCGAGCAGTACCCCCACTATCGTCGCGACAAGGGAAATCATACTGCTTAACCGGTACATGTGGGAGCTTTGCTCGTATTCGTCCCTGGCCACGTTCATCTGGTCGTTCACCAGCCCGCTGAACTTTTCCGACACCGGATCGATGACAGAGTAGAGCTCTGAAGCCGCAAATGCTGCCAAGGCGTCGGCATCTTCAGCGTGCAGGATCGAGGAGAGCCGCTCCAGCGCGGCATCGGCCGCTTTCATCAACGGCTTGATCTCTTCAACGTGTTCCCTTTCCTCGGCGACCAGGTTCGTGGCAAGATACGTTTTCCACTGATCGGCGATGGTCTTTTTCGCCTCGTCTACTCGCGTGCGGCCCTCCGCCCAGGTAATGTTTTTGTCACGCACCTTGTGCGACGCATCAACGATGTTTACCGCATACATGTCCGCGATGACCTTCAGGTCGCGAAGGTGGACGACGCGATCCTTGTAAACCCTGTCCAGGCCGCTGTTGGCCAATCTCGCGCTGTTGAGCCCCAGGGCGCCGATAACGATCAACAGGACCGACATGAAGCCTATCAATCCGTACAGGCGGGTTCCGATGCTCAGATTTGTCAATTTCACGTTTGACCTCCTCCGGTTTGACGTTTTGATGCTTATCGGACGTAAACACTATTACTTGAGGTGGTTGTAGTACAAATTTTTCTGGTTGTGACTAAAAGTAGTAATGAATATGGGGTGTTGATTCCGATATTGTACCTAGTTGAACGGTCGTGATTCTGCCGGCGATGCCCGCTTCGCTCTGAAGACCGGCGATCATGAATTTGCGCCCCTATTTTTGCAAAGCCGTATGCGATAATTGTCCGGACAGAGGGGTGACGGGCGAGAGACAACAGTTGCCGTTGCTTTGGGAAAAAACACGCAAGGAGATGCTGATATTATGGACCGATCATCCCGTAATCGGCTTGCGGAAAGGCATATCCCCCGGTTCAGCGGGGATACCCTGTTCGACGGCATTGCCCGGGCAGTCTGCCGTGCGGGCTGTCTGCCGCGCAAGGAGCTGTACGAGGCGTGGGAGGTGGCGCGGCGGGTGCGCCGGCGCTTCCGGGGCGGGCGGGTGGTGGACCTGGCCTGCGGCCACGGCCTGCTGGCCTGGATCATGCTGCTGCTGGACGACAGTTCACCCGTAGCCCTGGCCGTGGACCGGCGTGTCCCGCCGAGCGCCACGGCACTGGCCGCGGCCCTGGAGGACGATTGGCCGCGTCTGCGGGGGCGCGTCCGGTTGCTGGAGGCGGATCTGGCGGAGGTGGCATTGGGCCGGGACGATCTGGTCGTCTCGGCCCATGCCTGCGGGGGGCTGACTGACCTGGTGCTGGAGCGGGCGGTGGCTGCCGGGGCGCGGGTGGCGGTGCTCCCCTGCTGCCACGATCTGGCCGGGGCCGACCTGGCCGGGCTGCAGGGGTGGCTGGACGGGCCCCTGGCCATGGATGTGCTGCGCGCGGCCGGCCTGCGGGAACGGGGCTACCGGGTCTTTACCCAGCAGATACCGGGGGATATCTCGCCCAAAAACCGGCTGCTGCTGGCCGAGCCTGTCTCTTTCAGTCCCTGCCGATGACCGAGCTCCAGGTTTCCCCCTCCAGGAAGCTCCCGGCAACGTTGGCTTCCATCTCCCTGAACCGGGCGAAGGGGATGGTGAAGGTCAGTTTGTCGCTCGCTCCCTGGCTCTTCAGGTAGTTGCGGGCAGAAATGTCGGTCAGGCCGATCAGGCAGCGGGGCGCGGAGGATTGGGCCTCCCGGTAGGACATGATTCCCACCACCTGGCAGGCGGCCAAGTAAGGGACAGCCACGTTCTCGAAGCCGGGGCGGTCGTAGTTGGCCAGGATCACCAGGGCGGAGAGCTGGTCCGGGGTGACCAGGAAGGTGACCGAGACCGGGGATTCCCGCTCCGGGTCCACCAGGGACAGGGGCTTCATTACTACGTAGGGGGCGGGAACCTCGGTGATGGGCGCTGCGGCCACGAACTTTTCCACCAGTTCCGGGGATTTTTTGTAGCGTTCGCCGTGCAGGAAGTGCTCGACGAATTCGCTGCGGGCTCCGGCGTTCTTCATGGCCTCAGCCATGGCACTGCCGGCCGGGTCCGAGGAGTTGCCGGTGGAGAGGAAGCGGCAGAAGCCGGGGATGCCGCCGGGAAACGACTCGTAGGCATTGCCGAAACCCAGGCCGACCCCGCCGCCGACGCAGCCATAGGTCTCCCGGTCGAAGACGCCGGTCTTGCCCCGGCTGGCCGCGGCCAGGAGGAACATGACGCACCCCCAACTCCCCGTGGCGAACTGTCCGGCGCCCTCCGGCTTCTCATCGGCAAAGAGCACTGCCACCGGTTCCGTTTCCAGTCTAATGGCTTTTCCAATCGTGCTTTCCATTGATCCTCCCGGCCCCGGGCGGCCCGGGGCGATTAGTTGTTTTCAGCAGTCGCGGAACAGGGTAGGGCGCTTTTCCAGAAAGGCGCCCACCCCCACCTTCTGGTCAGCCGTGGAGAAGCTGTGGGCACAAAGCGCGGCCTCGTCTGGCCTGCTCAGTGTTCAGGCCGTTGTTCACCGCCTCCTTGCAGAGTCCCACGGCAACCATGCCCTTGGCGTCAATGGCATGTTCGGGATGCTGCCGTGAATGAGTTATTATATCAAGGGAATTCTCTCGGGCAGGTGTGCCTTGACCGCGGAAGCGGTGATATTTGTCTTGACGCGTCCCGTCCCGTCGTTTATGATGATATTCACTTTCAGTTGAGGGTCGGCCATGAAGCGGGCAAAAAAGCAAATTTTCCATGATTACATCGCCAAGCACGGGCTCAAGTCGACCCGCCAGCGGGATATCATTCTTGATGCCTTCCTTTCCACCGACCGCCACCTGAGCATCGAGGAGCTGTACCTCAGGCTCAGGGCCAGGCACCCGAACATCGGCTACGCCACGGTCTATCGCACCCTCAAGCTGTTCGCGGAATCGGGCATCGCCCGGGAGATGCAGTTCGGGGACGGCCAGACCCGCTACGAGCACGTGTTGGAAGGGGAGCACCACGACCACCTGGTCTGTACCGGGTGCGGCGCCATCATCGAGTTCGAGAACGAGGCCATCGAGAAGCTGCAGAACGATGTGGCCGCGGCCCACGGCTTCGTCATCACTACCCACAAGTTGGAGTTGTACGGCCTCTGCGCCGCCTGTCGCAAAGAGGGCTGATCGTGCCGCGCCGTTCAACGGTCCGGCACTTTTCCCGCGACGATGCCTGAAAGTGATTTTCACTAACATAAGAGGCCCATGCAAAACGGTATGAAGGAGGCCGGGATTGCAGGCGCAAGCGAGCGAGGAAGCGAGGCGTACCCGTTGGTGCGTTGAGCTTTTGAGCGAGCGGCAGCTCCGCAGACCGGCCCCGCAGTAGTTCTGCACGAGCCTCAACTATTCAATGAGGAGTTTGATACATGGGACTATTCGAGCGGAAGCGCTCTCTCCCCGCTGACGGCACTCCGGCCGGCGCCGGCACCAGGAAGGTGGCCCTGGTGGGAAACCCCAACGTGGGGAAGAGCGTGCTCTTCAATGCCCTGACCGGGGCCTATGTGGCGGTTTCCAACTATCCGGGCACCTCGGTGGAGGTCTCCCGGGGCAGTGCCGCCTTCGAGGGGGGCTCCTGGGAGATCATCGACACCCCCGGCATGTATTCCATCCTGCCCATCACCGAAGAGGAGCGGGTTGCCCGTGAAATTCTCCTGACCGAGCGCCCCGACGTGGTGCTCCACGTTCTCGACGCCCGCAACCTGGAGCGGATGCTGGTCATGACCCTCCAACTGGTGGAGGCGGGGCTGCCGGTGATCCTGGTGGTGAACATCATGGACGAGGCGGAGCGGATGGGGCTGGAGATCGACATCCCGCTCCTGGCGGAGAAGCTCGGCATCCCGGTCATCGGCGCCGCCACGGCCAAGAAGCGGGGGCTGCCCGAGATCAGGAAGGCCATCGCCTCCTACGAGGCCGCGCGCCATGCGAGCTTCGGCTACAGCCGGCGCCTGGAAGGGGACATCACCGAGATCGCCGGGCAGCTCCGGGGGGACTACACCCTTTCCGGCAAATCCCTGGCCCTTCTGCTGCTTCAGCGGGACGAGGAGATCGCTGCCCTGGTGGCCGGCAAAGAGGGGGAGAGGGCTTCGTCCATTGCGGAGAAGGTGAGGGAGAAGACCTTCGAGCGCCGGGAATCCTTCCACCTGGACCTGTCCCTGGAGCGCAAGGGGATCGTCAAGGGACTCCTGGCCGGAGTGCTCAGAACCCCTGAAAAACGCCGGGTCACCGCGGGCGAACGGCTTTCGTCCTGGGCGGTGCATCCCCTGACCGGCGTGCCGCTGCTGCTGGCGGTGCTCTACTACGGCCTCTATCAGTTCGTGGGGGTCTTCGGGGCCGGCACCCTGGTGGACTTCCTGGAAGGGACCCTGTTCGAGGAGTATTTCAACCCCTGGATCATAGGCGTCGTCAACGGCATCGTGCCGTGGGAGATCATCCGGGAGCTGATCGTGGGCGAGTACGGGGTCATCACCCTGGGGCTGCGCTACGCCGTGGGGATCATCCTCCCCATCGTGGCCACCTTTTTCCTGTTCTTCTCGATGCTGGAGGACAGCGGCTACTTCCCGCGCCTGGCCCTCCTGGTGGACCGGATCTTCAAGAAGTTCGGCCTCACCGGCCGGGCGGTGATCCCCATGGTGCTCGGCTTCGGCTGCGACACGATGGCCACCATGGTCACCCGCACCCTGGAAACCACCCGCGAGCGGATCATAGCCACGGTGCTCCTGGCCCTGGCCATCCCCTGCTCGGCCCAGCTCGGGGTCATCATGGCGCTCCTCTCCAAGGCCCCGGGGGCGCTGCTGGTCTGGAGCGCCTGTCTCCTGCTGATCTTCCTGGTGGTGGGGCTTTTATCGGCCAAGGTGATGCCCGGCGAAACCCCCATGTTCTACATGGAACTTCCACCCATGAGGCTGCCCCAGCTCTCCAACGTCATCACCAAGACCTACACCCGGATGCAGTGGTACTTCATGGAGATCCTGCCGCTCTTCATCCTGGCGTCGGTGTTGCTCTGGCTGGGCAAGATCACCAACTTCTTCGACAAGCTCGTCAACTGGATGGAGCCGGTCATGGCCTTCATCGGCCTTCCCCGCGACGCGGCCGTGGCCTTCATCTTCGGGTTCTTCCGCCGCGACTACGGCGCCGCCGGCCTCTACGACCTCCAGGCCAAGGGGCTCATGGACCCGCGCCAACTGGTGGTGGCGGCCGTGACTCTCACCCTGTTCGTCCCCTGTGTCGCCCAGTTCCTCATGATGAAGAAGGAGCGGGGAATCAAAACCGCCGGTCTCATCGCCCTGTTCGTTTCCGTGGTGGCCGTTGGCTCTGGCTGGGCGCTCAACCGTTTCATCCTTTTCACGGGGATCCTATGATTCGCTGCGGCTTTTGCGGTCACGAATTCGCCGAGGATGAGGGAATCCGCTCCTGCGGCAAATGCGGCAAGCCGGGCGGCTGCCGGATGGTGCGCTGCCCCAAATGCTTTTACGAGAATCCGCCTGAAGCCAAGGCGCCGAAAGTGGTAAGGAAGATGATAGACTTGCTGAAGAAATAACCGGCCCAACCATACATGCAAAGGAGCACCCATATGAAGTTGTCCGACAAGGCAGAAGAAATCCTCGAAGCCCTCTGGATCGCCTGCGAGGAGGAGGGGAAGAGCCATCTGGAGATGGAGGAAATCAAGGTCCCCGCCGCTGACCCCGCCTATGGCGAACTGGCCTTGCTCGCCTTCATCGAGGTCCGGGAGGGGCGGGCCTACCTCCGCCCCGAGGGGAAGGACGAGGGGAAGCGGACCGTCCGGCGGCACCGCCTTGCCGAGCGGCTCATGATGGACGTACTCAACATCCGGGGCGACCATGCCGAGGACAAGGCGTGCGAGTTCGAGCACCTGCTCCACGAAGGGGTCGACGCCAAGGTCTGCACCATGCTCAACCACCCCGCCACCTGTCCCCACGGCAAGCCGATCCCTCCGGGCGACTGCTGCGACGAGGCCCGCCAGAGCGGCGACCTGGGTGTAGTTCCCCTCACCGAGCTCAAGGCCGGCGAAGAAGGCGAAATCGCCTACCTGGCCACCGGCGACGACATCAAGATGCGCAAG